>JAGOKC010000144.1 GCA_017994835.1 Aquabacterium sp.
GATGGGTGACATGACATTTGAGCAAGCAACGATCGTCAAAGCGGTGGAAAGTGCGCTCATCGAGCAGGGCAAAGTGGGCAGCGAACTGCGCGTCAGCACCCCCGGCGGTCGGTTTCAAGTGCGCTGGAATGAGAACGGTAGCGCCAGTGCGCTCGGGCAGTTATCTTCGTCTGGAACACGGCATCCCGTCGCACGACACCTTCGGACGGGTATTTGCAGCGATTGATCCTAAAAACCGCAGTTACCCGATTCCATCTGCATGATGCATGAGAAATCGAGGCGGTTGAGGAAGCCCGACCTGGGCAAGGGTGTACTTAAGGTGGTCGCAACACAGGGACCAAACGGTTGCCGGATTGAACTGCTCCGCAGCTTGAACAGCCCAGCCCTTGAGCCAGGCAGAGACCCGCATCAGCGCCTGTTTTGCCTTGCCGAAATGGGCGTGCAGGCCGGTCAGCGTAATGGTCGTCTGGCCGGCGTGTTCCGTTTTCCGCCCGACCGAGGACATCAGCCATGGCCGGCTGGTGATCGCCTCCCGCCGAGCCTCGGGATTGGCCAGGCGGACGAACAAACTCCACCAGTTGTAGATCAGCGCCACCGCCCGGGCCGACAGTTGGCAACGATGCAGGTCGTGGGTGGTGAAGCCGCCCCAGCCCCACTGGTTTTTCAGCTCGTCGAAAGCGTTTTCGGCATCGGCCCGATCGCGGTAGAGCTGGCCGAGGGAGAGCACTTCAGCGTCAAGGTTGGTGACCAGCACCGCATACTCGTATCCCGTGATGCGCTTGCCCGCCTTGCGGTCGGCTTCGATGAAGCCGAGCAGTTGCTGGCCATCGTCCTCCTGGGCGACGAGTACCTCGCCCTGCAAGGGGCGGCGCAGCACCACCACACGCCGGGCCGCGTCCCAGCCGGTCAGTTTGAGCTGGCCGTCCTTGCCTTCCCAGCCCTGGCCGGCCTCCGTCCAGCCGGCTTCCCGGAAGAGACGCTCGATGTGACGTTTGACGTTCTTCGTGAGCTTGAGCTTGAAGAGGTACTTCTGCTCCCGTTCCGCCAGCGCCACCATCATGGCGTCAGTGCCAAAGCCACAATCGCCGCGGACGATCTTCGGCTTCCGGTTCAAGGGCAGTTCGTCGAGAATCTTCAACAAACCGGGCAGTGTCTGGCTCGCCGAGTGTTCGTTGCCTGCTTTCACCTCGGCGCCGACCACCAGACGCAGGCCGGCCATGAGATAGGTGTGATAGCTGTGCGACGGGCGGCCCGGCTTCTTGGGGTTGTAGGAAACGACGGCGCCTTCCTGCTTGCCATAGAGCGGCTTCACCGTGGTGTCGATGTCGAGGATCCACGGTGCGTCGAGCAACAACGCTACGCTCTCGCTCAAATGCCCGTCCAGCCAGGCCACGCCTTCGGCTTCCGGGATGGCTGCGAGGGCCCGGCGCAGGGCGTCTTCGCTGATCACCTTCTTCATGCCCAGCAGCCCCGGATTGACGCCGTCGCAACGAATCGCGGTGACATGAGAATAACGCTTGTGTCCCGACAGTACCGACAGCAGCCAGGTGCCCAGTACCTCCGCCGTGGTCGGCGCGTTCGGGCTGGTATAGGACAGCGGACAGCTGGCCTGCCAGCGCGACCACAATCCGGTCAGCGTGAGAAACTCAATGAAATAGGCCAACTGGCCCATCGGCGTGGCCGCACTCGCGGATTCCCAGCGTACCTGCACCCGACCGCTGGCCGTTTGTACGCCAGCACACGACGAATGCATTTCTTCGGATTTCGTGCGCTTCAATTTCGACTCACCCATCGGGTGCCTCCCGCCAGTCACTACAAAACCATAGCCTGCCTGTTTTTTTACCCGTTTGCACCGAGGCAACTGAGGTTTTTAGGTTGATAATTCTATGCTGCCGTTCAGCTATGGTTCCTACGTCAACTACACGGGGCCAGCCCTTACTACGAAAGACTTGAAGACGGGCCTGTTTAGTCTTGGCTACAGCTACGATGCCGGCAATTGGCTGGCGCAGGCTGAGTTCATCACACCTCGTGGCGGCGGCGTCACCATCGCAGACTCGAACGCCGGGTATGTGATGGCCGGTTACCGTTTCGGCAAGTTCACGCCGTATGCTGTCTATGCCGAATCCGTCACGAAAGAAACGCGCTCCAGTCAGCCGAGGGCCGTAAATCATTCCACGATCCCACAACTGGACCTTGTTGCCTATGGCATCAATGCCGTGAATGACAAGTTCAATTCGCTTCAGAATCAAAAGACGATCTCACTCGGCGCCCGCTACGACGTCGCCAAGAATATCGCGCTGAAGATGCAGCTTGACCACATCAAGAAGCCGGGCAGTTTAACGACGCCGAACGTCGGCTGGTTCGCGGTTCCCATACCGGTCTACCCGAATACCCTACCAGACGCGGCAACCAAGGACATTTCGGCGAACCTGCTGACGCTGACCCTTGACTTCGTGTTCTGACAGAAAAGGACATCATCATGAAACATCCGAAGACTCCAACTTCACTGTTCGCCGGCCTTCTCCTGTGCCTGTCGTTGCCGGCCCTGGCGCAGTCGGTGGCGGTGATCGTCAACCCCAAGCACGCCGGCGCGCTGTCGGCAGAACAGGTCTCCAACATCTTCCTGGGCAAGTCGAACGAACTGACCGGCGTCGATCTACCCGATGGCAGCGCCCTGCGCGACACCTTTTACCAGAAAGTCACCGGCAAAGACGGTGCCCAGCTCAAGGCCTACTGGGCCAAACTGGTCTTCACCGGCAAGGCGCAACCGCTCAAGGAATTCGCTACCGATGCGGAGATCAAGAAGTTCATCGCCAGCAACGCGACAGGCATCGGCTACATCGATAAGGCTGCGGTAGATAGCTCCGTCAAGGTCGTGCTGACGCCTTGACGATACGGGTGTAATGGCGGCGCAGCGAGGCGCGATCAGAGCAGGACCAAAGGGGACCGACCAAAGGGTAGAGTAGAGAACAGGCTCTCGCCTGCCCTCCCTCATCAAACCGTGCATGCGGTTCTCCCGCACACGGCTTTCCGATGCTCTTCATACCGAGGCATGCGCCGACTTCCAGCCCGCTGTCA
>JAGOKC010000145.1 GCA_017994835.1 Aquabacterium sp.
CTGGTTTTCGCGGTGCCCTTGTGTTTTGTCGATGAGGCCCCAAGTGGGCATCAGAGAAAGTGAGCCCTATATGTCTGGACACCCCATTCTTCCTTCTGACCCCATCACGCTGCCGCTGCTGCCGCTGCGCGATGTCGTGGTCTTCCCGCACATGGTGATCCCGCTTTTCGTGGGGCGCCCCAAGTCCATCAAGGCCCTCGAAGCCGCGATGGAAGCTGGCCGCCAGATCATGCTGGTGGCCCAGAAGGCCGCTGGCAAGGACGAGCCCAAGTCGGATGACATGTTCGACATCGGCTGCGTGTCCAGCATCCTGCAACTGCTGAAACTGCCCGACGGCACCGTCAAGGTGCTGGTCGAAGGCGTGCAGCGCGCCAACACCACGTCGATCGACGACAGTGGCGAGTTCTTCATGGCCGAAGTGGTGCCAGTGCAACCTGAGGGTGACGTCACCCCTGAGGTGGAAGCCCTGCGCCGCGCTGTGACGCAGCAGTTTGACCAGTACGTCAAGCTCAACAAGAAGATCCCGCCCGAGATCCTCACCTCGATCTCCGGCATCGACGACGCCGGCCGCCTGGCCGACACCATCGCTGCCCACCTGCCGCTCAAGCTTGAAGCCAAGCAGTCGGTGCTGGACCTGTTCTCGGTCTCGCAACGCCTGGAAAAGCTGCTGGAGCAGCTGGAGCACGAAGTCGATATCCTGCAGGTCGAAAAGCGCATCCGTGGCCGCGTCAAGCGCCAGATGGAGAAGTCGCAGCGCGAGTACTACCTGAACGAGCAGGTCAAGGCCATTCAGAAGGAACTGGGCGAAGGCGAAGAGGGCGCTGACTTCGAAGAGCTGGCCAAGAAGGTTGAAGCGGCGCGCATGCCCAAGGAGGCGCGCAAGAAGGCCGATGCCGAGCTCAAGAAGCTCAAGCTGATGTCGCCCATGTCGGCCGAAGCCACCGTGGTGCGCAACTACATCGAGACCTTGTGCAACCTGCCCTGGAGCAAGAAGTCCAAGGTCAAGCACGACCTGACCAACGCCGAGCACGTGCTCAACGAAGAGCACTATGGCCTCGACAAGGTCAAGGAGCGCATCCTTGAGTATCTTGCAGTCCAGCAACGCGTGGACAAGGTCAAGGCGCCCATCCTGTGCCTGGTCGGCCCTCCGGGTGTCGGCAAGACCTCACTGGGTCAGTCGATCGCCCGTGCGACCGGCCGCAAGTTCGTGCGCATGGCCCTGGGTGGCGTGCGTGACGAAGCCGAGATCCGGGGTCACCGCCGCACCTACATCGGCTCGATGCCAGGCAAGGTTCTGCAGAGCCTGAGCAAGGTCGGCGTGCGCAACCCGCTGTTCTTGCTTGACGAGATCGACAAGCTGGGCATGGACTTCCGTGGCGACCCGTCTTCGGCGCTGCTGGAGGTGCTCGACCCTGAGCAGAACCACACCTTCGGCGACCACTACATCGAAGTCGATTTCGACCTGTCCGATGTGATGTTTGTGGCCACCTCGAACTCTCTGAACATCCCGCCGGCGCTGCTCGACCGGATGGAAGTGATTCGCCTGGCCGGATACACCGAAGACGAGAAGGTGCACATCGTTCAGACCTATCTGTTGCCCAAGCAACTGAAGAACAACGGCGTGAAGGACGGTGAACTGGACGTGGCTGAAAGCGCCATCCGGGGCATCATCCGTTACTACACCCGTGAGGCAGGTGTGCGCTCGCTGGAACGGGAGATCTCCAAGATCTGCCGCAAGGTGGTCAAGGGTTTTTCGCTCAAGCAACACACCGACAAGGTGGTGGTGAACGACGAGAACCTGAACGACTTCCTGGGGGTGCGCAAGTACAGTTTTGGCGAGGCCACCAAGGAAGATCAGGTGGGGCAGGTCGTGGGTCTGGCCTGGACCGAGGTGGGCGGCGATCTGCTGACCATCGAGGCCGCCGTGATGCCTGGCAAGGGCAACATCATCCGCACCGGTCAGTTGGGTGATGTGATGAAGGAGTCTGTGGAAGCCGCACGCACCGTGGTGCGCAGCCGCGCCGCGCGCCTGGGCATCAAGGATGAAATGTTTGAGAAGCGCGACATCCACATCCACGTGCCCGATGGTGCCACCCCCAAGGATGGCCCAAGTGCAGGTGCAGCGATGACGACCGCCTTCGTGTCAGCGCTGACGGGCATTCCGGTGCGCGCCGACGTGGCCATGACGGGTGAGATCACCCTGCGCGGCGAAGTCACGGCCATCGGTGGTCTGAAGGAGAAGTTGTTGGCGGCTCACCGTGGCGGCATCAAGACGGTGCTGATCCCGGAGGAGAACGTCAAGGACCTTGCCGAGATCCCCGAGAACGTCAAGGGTCAGATCGAGATCGTGCCGGTCAAGTGGATCGACAAGGTGCTTGAAGTGGCCCTGATTCGCCAGCCTCAGCCTTTGCCAGAAGAAGAGGTGAAGGTTGAGTCAAAAACCGAGGCTGCGGCGGTGTCAACGTCGAGCAACGAGACCATGAAACACTGAAAAAGTTCGTGGTTGCGTTGACCTGGCGCGTCAAACTGCGATATAGTTCAAGTCTTCGCTGATCACGCGCCAAACGTGATCAAAGCAGCAAAGCAAACGGCAACGTTAGAGCATCTGTTAAAGCGAAGACTGCAAGCTGACGGACTTGTTCCTGATAGCGCGCAACATGCGGGATTAGCTCAGTTGGTAGAGCGATACCTTGCCAAGGTATAGGTC
This sequence comes from Aquabacterium sp., assembly GCA_017994835.1. Lineage (GTDB taxonomy): Bacteria > Pseudomonadota > Gammaproteobacteria > Burkholderiales > Burkholderiaceae_C > Aquabacterium. The sequence goes on from JAGOKC010000145.1 coordinate 2,708, forward strand.
GAGAGTTCGAGTCTCTTATCCCGCTCCAGATTTAGAGTTGTTGGCGCGGTAGCAAAGCGGTTATGCGTCGGATTGCAAATCCGTTGAGCCCGGTTCGACTCCGGGCCGCGCCTCCAGTCAAGCCTTCAGGCTCAATGGGTCTGAAAGCAGCATGGTGAATATGCGGGATTAGCTCAGTTGGTAGAGCGATACCTTGCCAAGGTATAGGTCGAGAGTTCGAGTCTCTTATCCCGCTCCAATTCAAAGGGAGTCCATGAAAATGGACTCCCTTTTGCTTTGGTGCCCCGGACCCGACTCGAACGGGCACGACGTTTTGGCGTCGGCGGATTTTAAGTCCG
>JAGOKC010000076.1 GCA_017994835.1 Aquabacterium sp.
CGCCTGCTCGGCATCATGCGCAGCATCCACGAAGTGTGCGTGCGCCACGGTCGCCGTCCTGACGGCTCGGTCAGCTATGTGGATGGTGCCAACGTCGGCGGTTTCGTCAAGGTGGCCGACGCCATGCTGGCGCAGGGTGTGATCTGATCAGGTTCGGACCCAGCACAAACCACAAAGCAAAAAGCCACCGCGAGGGTGGCTTTGTTGTCTAAGTCGTTGTTACGCTTAGAGAAATTCTGGTGGCGCTTCAGGGATTCGAACCCCGGACCTGCGGATTATGATTCCGTCGCTCTAACCGGCTGAGCTAAAGCGCCATCAAGACTTGAATTATATGCCGAGTCTTTGAACGCCTGCAAGCGCCACCGCAAAAAATCTTCCATCGCGGCCGTGCTCTTGAAAAACAGGTCGGGCACCACCATCTGGCACAAAACCTGTTCACGCACCTTTTTTGCCTGCACACACTCACAACATGACCAAGCAAACTCACTCATTCCAGGCCGAAGTCAAGCAACTGCTGCACCTGGTGACGCACGCGCTCTATTCCAACAAGGAAATCTTCCTGCGCGAACTCATCTCCAACGCATCGGACGCCTGTGACAAGCTGCGTTTCGAGGCTCTCGACAACAGCGCCCTGTACGAAGACGCCCCCACCCTGGACGTGCGCGTCCTCGTTGACAAAGCCAACCGCACCCTCACCATCCGTGACAACGGCATCGGCATGAGTGCACAAGAAGCCATCGACCACCTCGGCACCATCGCCAAGAGCGGCACCAAAGACTTCATGGGCCACCTCTCGGGCGATCAGAAAAAAGACGCCCAACTCATCGGCCAGTTTGGCGTGGGTTTCTACAGCGGCTACATCGTTGCTGACCGCATCACCGTCGAATCGCGCCGCGCTGGCCTCAAGCCCGAAGAAGGCGTACGTTGGAGCAGCGAAGGCACCGGCGATTTTGAAGTTGACACCATCACCAAACCCGCACGCGGCACCGACATCATCTTGCACCTGCGTGAAGGCGAAGACGACTTCCTCGCCGCCTGGAAACTGCGCAGCATCATCGGCAAATACTCCGACCACATCTCCCTGCACATCCTGATGCAAAAGGAAGAGTGGGACCAGGACAAGGGCGAGCACGTCGTCAAAGACGAATGGGAAACCGTCAACCAGGCCTCGGCCCTGTGGACGCGCAGCAAAAGCGACATCACCCCCGAGCAATACCAGGCGTTCTACAAACAGATCAGCCACGACAGCGAAGACGCACTGGCCTACACCCACAACCGCGTCGAAGGCCGCAGCGAATACACCCAACTGCTGTACGTGCCAGCCAAAGCCCCGTTTGACCTGTGGAACCGCGACAAGCGTGGTGGCCTCAAGCTCTACGTCAAGCGCGTCTTCATCATGGACGATGCCGAAGCCCTGCTGCCCAACTACCTGCGCTTCGTCAAAGGCGTGATCGACTCGGCCGACCTGCCGCTCAACGTCAGCCGCGAAATCCTGCAAGAAAGCCGCGACGTCAAAGCCATCCGCGAAGGCTGCACCAAGCGCGTGCTCTCCATGCTTGAAGAACTGGCCAACCACGAAGACCAGGCCAAGCGCGACCAGTACGCTGCTTTCTGGACCGAGTTCGGTGCCGTCCTCAAGGAAGGCATGGGCGAAGACTATGCCAACAAGGAGCGCCTGGCCAAGCTGTTCCGCTTTGCCTCCACACACGACGACACCGGTGCCCAAAGCGTGTCGCTGGCCGATTACGTCTCGCGCATGAAAGAGGGGCAGGACGCCATCTACGTCATCACCGCCGACAGCCAACTTGCCGCCAAGAGCAGCCCACAGCTTGAGTTGTTCAAGAAAAAGGGCATTGAAGTCTTGCTGTTGACCGACCGTGTTGACGAGTGGCTGCTCTCGCACCTCTACGACTTTGACGGCAAGCCGCTGCAAAACGTCACCAAGGGCGCGGTGGACCTCGGCAAGCTGCAAGACGAAGAAGAAAAGAAGAAAGCCGAAGAGGCCGCAGCCGCCTTCAAACCCGTGCTCGAACGCCTGCAGACCGCGTTGGGCGACCGCACGAAAGAAGTGCGCGTCACCACCCGTCTGGTGGACTCACCCGCTTGCCTGGTCACCGAGTCGGGCGACATGAGCGCCCACCTGGCACGTCTGCTCAAGCAAGCCGGTCAGGTTGCCCCTGAGGTCAAGCCGATTCTGGAAGTGAACCCCGAGCACGCCCTGGTCAGGAAACTCGACACCAGCGCCCACTTCGAAGATCTGGCACACATCCTGTTTGACCAGGCTCTGTTGGCCGAAGGCGGGCAGCTTGAAGACCCTGCTGCATACGTGCGCCGCGTCAACTCGCTGCTGCTGAACGTGGCGGGTTGAGTTCGTCAAGGGGCGCGGGGGCTGTGTTCCCGGTCCCGTCATAACGGCTGTCGAACGCGAAAAACGAGTCCTGTGCAAAACTCGACTCGGCCCACAAGGCCGCGCGTTCGGCACGGCGTTCCTTGAGCTTGCGCGCCAACTGATCGCCCGCATCGTTGAACTCATCGTCTGCACGCTCGTTCGGCACCGCAGCAATATCCTGCCCCAGTGCCCAGGCTGCCATCAAGGCACCCTGTGGCCACTGACCCGGACGGCAGCGCAAATAACGCACCCTGCACACTTCCAGGGCAGCTTCCTTGAGCTTTTGCGACCGGCCCGTCGAGTGCGGCGAGGGCGAATGAGACTCCAGATCAATGGCTGAAATCACCACGCCATTGGGTGTACACACCAACAGCGACACATTCAAAGCCTGCAGACGGTCGTACCAGGTACGGGCTTCACGCGCATCAGCTGCCTGACAAAAGCGCAGCACATTGACTTTGGCCAGCACCACGTGCTGCGGCAACGCCGAGCGCAACTCGCGGAACAAGGCTCGCTCGTGGGCGTTCAACAAAGGCCGACTTTGCAGGTTCCAGCGCTTGGGCCAGTTCAGATGCCGTGCACGCGTGGCATAGGCATGCCCACCCCAGCCCAGCAGCAAACCGCCGACCAAAGCTGAAGCACACACAAGCCATAACCACGCATTCGACGCCATGCTGTTCCTCGTTGCACAAAGAATGGTAAGCCCTGCACGCCATGCGCGGAACCCCTTCTGAGGGGGATTATCGGTCAGGACGCCGCCATCAACATCCGCAGCCAGTCACTGATGTGCATCACCCGGTACTTCACCCGGTAAATCACCTCGGCGGCCAGCGAATGCAGCGAACTGTCAACGTGCGTGCCCACCGTGTCCGGCGGCAACTTCAGCCAAGCCTCGGCCTCCGGGCCATCCTGCTCGATCACCGCCCCCGACTTGGCGGCAATGCGCAACATCGGGGCGTTCTCGCTCAAGGCATGGATCATCAGGTGGGTGGCGTGCTGATTGCGTGCGTGGATGATGGCGTGTTGAAACAGGCGCATCCCCAGCCCCTTGCCGCGCCCTGATGGCAAGACAGACACGCCAAACTCCATGGCCCTCACATCGGACTGCGCCTTATGCGCTTCATGCGCTTCATGTGCAGCCCCACCCGGCAACGCTGCCAGATGCGCCACAGCCACCAGATGCAGCTTGCTGTCAAAGATGCCAAACACCTCGTCACGCCGAAAATCAATCGACGCCACATACTGCGTCATCTGACTGGGCGTGGCTTGAAACCCAAAGCGCAAATAGCGATCCCGCTCATCCAGATGCAGCAGATGATCCAGGATGCGGCGACGGTGGCGCGCGTGCAAATCACGAATCGGCACCCAGTGATCGCCATTCGCGCTGGATTTGGGGCCGGGCGCACCCAGGTCGGGACCGAGTCCGAATCGATCCAGATCAGAATGTGGCTTGATCGCAGTCATGGTGCCCCTTTCCCGAGTCCGCGCAGTGCATGGTACGCATGCGTGTTGCAGTGCATCATAGCCTAGGGTTAACACTGATGCCAGAGATGTGTGCGCCTGATTTCACTTGATGCATGTTGAGTTTAGCGACTGTGTGTCGTCCGGTGACGCATCATGGGCGTGCTGACCCGTGAAAGTTTGCACGACGAAGTCAAAGCAGGCTATACTGCCGGATTCCCGACATGGTTGCCGGGAGGGTTGCGTGCACTTTTGGTGCGTGCGATCGGGGACGCAGGCCAACACGCTGGGACACGCTTTGAGTGCACCGCAGGTCCGCCGCCCGTTGCTTGAGAGGCCACCACATCCTAAGAAGTGGTTCCAATGGCAGCAGTCAGCCAGTTTTTCACCAAGGAAATCTCATGAAGACCTTCAGCGCCAAGCCGGCCGAAGTGAAGCACGAGTGGTTTGTGATCGACGCCACCGACAAGGTGCTCGGACGAGTGGCCAGCGAAGTCGCTCTCCGTCTGCGCGGCAAGCACAAGGCCATTTACACGCCTCACGTGGACACCGGCGATTTCATCGTCATCGTCAACGCCGACAAGATTCGCGTCACTGGCACCAAAGCCAACGACAAGATTTACTATCGTCACTCGGGCTTCCCCGGCGGCATCTACGCCACGAAGTTCAAGGACATGCAAGCCAAGCACCCTGGCCGCGCCATCGAAAAGGCCGTCAAGGGCATGCTGCCCAAGGGTCCCCTGGGCTACGCCATGATCAAGAAGCTGAAGGTCTATGCAGGCGGTGAGCATCCTCACGCAGCCCAGCAGCCCAAGGCCCTGGAAATCTAAGGAGCGGCCACATGATTGGTAACTGGAACTACGGCACCGGCCGTCGCAAGTCGTCCGTCGCCCGCGTCTTCATCAAGAAGGGCACTGGCCAGATCATCGTCAACGGTAAGTCTGTCGAAGAATATTTCGGCCGTCAAACCTCGATCATGGTCGTCAAGCAGCCTCTCGCGCTGACCAACAATGTTGAAGCTTTCGACATCAAGGTCAACGTGCACGGTGGCGGCGAATCTGGTCAAGCTGGCGCTGTGCGTCACGGCGTGACCCGCGCTCTGATCGACTTCGACGCGACGTTGAAGCCTGAACTGAGCCGCGCTGGTTTCGTGACCCGCGATGCCCGCGAAGTTGAACGTAAGAAGGTCGGTCTGCACGGCGCGCGTCGTCGGAAGCAGTTCAGCAAGCGCTGATCCTTCTGGGTGCGTCACCCGGCCTTTGCCGGGTCGGCCTCCCGATCAAAACCCGCTCAAGGCCATGCCTTCGGCGGGTTTTTTCATGAACGGACGCACAACGGCCACATTCAGCGCCTACGCTGCCGCCAATGTTTCCTAGAATGATGGTTTTCCCGCAGGTGGCGGAGTTTGAATCAGCGCCCTGTTGAGGCTGAAAGGTTGAGAGATGATCAAAGTCGGTATCGTGGGTGGCACGGGCTACACCGGGGTCGAATTGCTGCGCTTGCTGTCGCAGCACCCCCAGGTTCAACTGCAGGCCATCACCTCGCGCAAAGAGGCCGGCCTGCCGGTGGCAGACATGTATCCCAGCCTGCGTGGTCATGTGGACCTGGCTTTCGTGACGCCCGATGACGCCAAGTTGACCGAGTGCGATGTGGTCTTTTTTGCCACCCCGCACGGCGTGGCCATGGCCCAGGCTCCTGAACTGCTCGCAGCAGGCGTCAAGGTCATCGACCTGGCGGCAGACTTCCGCCTCAAGGACACGGCTGTGTTTGAGCAGTGGTACGGCATGCCGCACACCTGCCCTGACATCCTGGCCGAAGCGGTTTATGGCCTGCCCGAGCTCAATCGCGAAGCCATCAAGCAAGCGCGCGTCATTGGCAACCCTGGTTGCTACCCCACCACGGTGCAACTTGGCTGGGCACCCTTGCTCCAACACAAGCTGGTCGAGCCCACCCACCTCATCGCCAACTGCGCCTCGGGCGTATCGGGTGCCGGACGCAAGGCCGAGGTTGGTGCCCTGCTGGCCGAGGCGGGTGACAACTTCAAGGCCTATGGTGTCAAGGGTCACCGCCACGGCCCTGAAATCAACCAGCAACTGCGCGCCATTGCCGGTGACAGCAGTGTCAACTGCCTGTTCGTGCCACACCTGCTGCCCATCATCCGTGGCATCCACTCCACGCTCTACGGACGACTCACGCCCGAAGGCCAGACCGCCGACCTGCAAGCCCTTTTCGAAACCTTCTACGCTGGCGAGCGCTTTGTCGATGTGATGCCGTCTGGCAGCACGCCTGAAACCCGCAGTGTGCGTGCCAGCAACACCGTGCGCATCGCGGTGCACAAACCGCAGCCCGACACCGTGATGGTGCTGGTCGTGGAGGACAATCTCACCAAGGGCGCATCCGGGCAGGCCGTCCAGTGCATGAACCTCATGTTCGGCCTGGCAGAACAGACAGGCCTCACCCAGGTGCCCGTGCTGCCCTGAGCCCCACCCATGTGCACGATGCACGCGCGCGGGCCAGGAAAACCCGCGTTCACGGCAAGGTCAGAGGGCTTCGTGTCATCATCAAGCCCCTTGCTGAATGTGCCTTCAGGGGCGCGTTGCCATGAACGTGTGCGGCACCATGAGCCTGCCAAACGGGTCCGACTGATCGGACCACCACACCAGAATTGACTGTTGATTTCGGAGCAAAACCCCATGACCGCCGTAGCTGAATCCTCTCTCGATACCTCGTCGTTCGACATGCCTGCCCCCCTCGTGTTCACCGATGCAGCGGCTGGCAAGGTGGCTGAGCTGGTTGCCGAAGAGGGCAACCCGGAACTCAAGCTGCGCGTGTTCGTGCAGGGCGGTGGGTGCTCCGGCTTCCAGTACGGCTTCACCTTTGACGAAGTCGCCAACGAAGACGACACGAAGATGGAGAAGAACGGCGTCACCTTGCTGATCGACGCCATGAGCCTGCAGTACCTCCTGGGTGCCGAGATCGACTACAAGGACGACCTTGAGGGTTCGCAGTTCGTCATCCGCAACCCCAATGCCGCCACCACCTGCGGCTGCGGCTCCAGCTTCACGGTCTGATCAACACGCGGGGTACAGGGCACCCAAGACACGGGGGCCACGTGCCCCGGTCACAGCGGGCACATTGCCAGCCAGGCGCTGCACGTGTGTCCAGGCCAGCCAGGCAAAGGCAGCGGCCTCTACCTGCATCACATCCAGCCCATGCGCGTCAGAGCGTCCTACCCGTACGCCAGGTAGCTGCTCACTCAGTCGGCGCACCAGGTCGCTGTTGAGCGCACCGCCACCACACACCACCACATCGCTGGCATCGGCTGCGTGCTCACGCAGGGCCAGTGCCACGCTGCGCGCCGTCAGCTCGCACAGTGTCGCTTGCACGTCGCGCGCCAGGGTTGCGTCGGCCTGAGGGCCATCGGTCAGACCGTGAGGTGCCAGCCAACGGGTTAGCCAGTGTGCGTTGAACAGGTCGCGCCCGGTGCTCTTGGGCGGTGCCTGCTTGAAAAACGGATCGTCCAGTGCATCGGCCAACCAGTCTTCCCGCACCTCGCCCGTGGCACCCCACTCGCCATTGACGTCAAAGGCGTGACCCGTCTGCAGATCGCACCACATGTCCAGCAAAGCGTTGCCTGGCCCCGTGTCGAACCCCAGCGGAATCTGACCTGGACGCAAGATGCTCACATTGGCCATGCCGCCAATGTTAAGCACCGCCACAGTGGCATCGGGGCGGCCAAAAATGGCCTGATGAAACGCCGGGACCAACGGTGCCCCCTGGCCTCCGGCGGCCACGTCACGGCTGCGGAAGTCGGCCACCACGTCAATGCCGGTCAACTCGGCCAGCAAGGCGGGTTGATTGAGCTGCAGGGTGTAGCCCTGATCGGGGCGGTGGCGAACAGTCTGTCCGTGCGCGCCGATGGCCTGGATTTCGGCGGGCTTGACCTGCGCCTGCTCACACACCGCCTCGACCACGACGGCATACACCGCAGCCAAGGCTTGCGCAGCCAGGGCGCTGCGATGCAGTTCATCGTCTCCGGACGTGTTCAACGCCAGCAAAGCCTGTCGCAGTGCGGGCGGAAACGGGCGATGCACGTGTGCCAGTGTGCGCCACTGACCCTGGTCGTGGCGCATCAGCACGCCATCGACCCCATCCAGTGACGTGCCGGACATCAAGCCGATGTACAGCTCAGAAAAAAGCCCGCTGACGCGGGCTGAGGGGGTGTGCGGGTGCGTCATTCAAATCGGGAACCAGTGGGCAGGCCAGCGGTCTGCACCGCGTCTGCACGGTCAAGGCGTTGCGCCACCGACACCGCCATGGTGCGGAACCTGGCCAGCGACTGAGGCGACAGTTGCAGGCTTTCAGAGGCGCGTGCCACCTTCATCGGGTCCACCTGCTTGCCAGCGAATTTGAACTCGAAGTGCAGATGTGGGCCGGTTGCCCAGCCAGTGGCACCCACTGCGCCAAGCGTCTGGCCTTGTTCGATGCGCTGACCGCGCCGGGCATCAATGCGGCTGAGGTGAGCGTACACCGTGCTGCGGCCACCACTGTGTTCAACGTGCACGACGTTGCCATAGCCGTTTTGCCAACCCGAGAATGTCACCACCCCCTCGCCCACGCTGCGAACCGGGGTGCCCGTGGGTGCGCCGAAGTCAACGCCCAGGTGCGCACGCATGGTCTTGTGAACCGGGTGGAAGCGCATGGCGAAACCCGACGTCACGCGCGAGAAAGCCAGAGGTGAGGCCAGAAATGCACGCGTTGTTGAACGACCGTTCAGGTCAAAGTAAGCACCCTTGCGTCCAGCTTCCTGAAACCAGACCGCATCGTGGGTGTCACCCTTGTTGATGAAGCGTGCGGCCAGAACACGGCCATGGCTCACGCCCCATGTCACGGGTTCGCCGTCGGCCAGGTGCGCCTCGTACAGCACGCTGAAGGCATCGCCCTTGCGCAACTCACGACGGAAATCAATCTCGTTGCCAAAGATTTCAGCGATCTGGTTGGTGACGCCGTCAGGGATGCGCGCATCGTCTGCGGCTGCAAACAGCGACGAACGGATCACGCCCGAACCCAGCTGCGTGCTGGCTTCGAGGGGCACGGTTTCTTGCTTCACGCGCAATGTGCCGCTTGCGGCATCGCGCTCGATGGTCAGGCGTGTGAAATGGGTGTCAAAGTCCCCCTGGCTGGCGGCCGGACCACGCACCACCAGTTGCTTGAGCTGACCGTCTTCCACCACAGCCTTCACGGACTTGCCCGTGCGCCCCTGCAGCAAGGTGCCAGCCACCGGGTCGCGACGAATGAACTGAGAGGCCTCGGCATCATGCACGCCCAGACGCTGCAGCAGACTGTCCACCGTGTCGGCAGAGCGGGTGACGTCACTGCGGAACAGCGACAGCGTCTGCGTCTCAAGTTGCTGCAACTGAGATTGCAATTCAGGGGGTTGAAGCTGCTCGTTGATCTGGGTGACGATTGGAGCGGGTGCGGGTGGCAGGTTGGTCAGAGGGGCGACACCAAACGCGGTCATCGCCGAACCGGCCAGAACAGCCAGCACCGCCGCGCTGATGCGACGGGGGTGGCGGTGCGCCATGCTTTGCAAAGAGACGGCGGCGGAGACGATCGAGTCGAGTCGGGATGGCTGGCCAGCCTGGTACAGCTTGGATGTTTTCAAACTCGATTTCTCCTCGAACCCGGTGGCGAGGACAGCGTCCTCTAAAATCAGCCTGCTCTGCATGCAAGCTGCATGCCTTGGGCGACCACAATTTTCAAAGTATAGCTGTCACAGACTTGACTCGGTCTGCTGATTTCCACTGATGGGTCGATCATGTCGCAATTCGAAAAAAACACCGCATCTCAGACTGACTTCCCCGTGACCGATCGTGTGCGGGAGGCCCTGGCGGTCACGCAACGCGGTGTGGACGAGTTGCTGCCAGAGGCCGAGTGGGTGCGCAAGCTGGCCCGATCCGAGGCCACAGGGGTGCCCTTGCGCATCAAACTTGGGCTGGACCCGACAGCACCCGACATTCACCTGGGCCACACCGTGGTGCTCAACAAATTGCGCCAGTTGCAAGATCTGGGGCATTCGGTGATCTTCCTGATTGGTGACTTCACCTCCTTGATCGGCGATCCGTCCGGCCGCAACACCACGCGCCCCCCCCTGACGGCCGAGCAGATCAAGCACAACGCCGAGACCTACTACCGCCAGGCCAGCCTGGTGCTGGACGACAGCAAAACCGAGGTTCGCTATAACAGTGAGTGGTGCGATGCCCTGGGTGCGCGCGGCATGATCCAGTTGGCCAGTCGCTACACCGTGGCCCGCATGATGGAGCGCAACGACTTTCACGACCGTTTCCACGCTGGCACCTCCATCAGCGTTCATGAATTTCTCTACCCGCTCATGCAGGGCTACGACTCGGTGGCCCTGAAGTCGGACCTGGAGTTGGGCGGCACCGACCAGAAGTTCAACCTGTTGATGGGCCGCCATCTGCAGGGTGAATATGGGCAGGAGGCCCAGTGCGTCCTCACCATGCCCTTGCTGGAGGGGCTGGACGGCGTCGAGAAGATGTCCAAGTCCAAGAACAACTACATCGGCATCAGCGAAGCGCCAAACACCATGTTTGCCAAGCTGATGAGCATCAGCGACGAACTGATGTGGAAGTACTTCACCCTGCTCAGTTTCCGCCCGATGGCCGAAATCGAACACCTGAAGGCCGAATGCGTGGCCGGACGCAACCCGCGCGACGCCAAGGTGCTGCTGGGTCAGGAGATCGTCAACCGCTTCCACGGCCCCCAGGCGGCCGAAGACGCGCTGGCCGACTTCGTCAACCGCGCCCGTGGGGGTGTGCCCGATGACATTCCTGAGGTCACGCTGAGCTTGCCCGATGGCGGCACCGGGCTGGGAGTGGGTGCGCTGCTCAAACAGGCGGGCCTGGTGCCCTCCACCAGCGAAGCCGTGCGCATGATCGAGCAAGGGGGCGTGAAAGTGGACGGTGGCGCGGTCACCGACAAGGCGCTGAAGTTGCCTGCTGGGCTCTATGTGGTGCAGGTCGGCAAGCGCAAGTTCGCAAAAGTGACTCTAAAAGGGTGATTGCGCGACATTAGGGGGTTGCCCCGACACCTGAATGCGGGGGATTTCAGTGTTTGGAGGGTGTTTTTAGGGGACAGGGCACACGTTCAGGGGGAGTTGACCGTTGTCGGACGGAAGGTGCGCCGCTAATCTAAGAACCAACAGACAAACACAAAGTCTGGGCCGGTCGAAGGAATACGCGGATGCCTTCCGACAGAAGCACAGAAGTTTCAAAGGGCCGCTTTTTTCAAGTGGAGATAGACATGAAATTTGCATTCAAGAGCATCGTTATTGCTACCGCCTTCGTCGCTGCTGGT
>JAGOKC010000146.1 GCA_017994835.1 Aquabacterium sp.
TGGGTTGCTCACCCTCGGGCACCTTGGTCATCACCGGGTCGTTCCAGGCCTCTGACTGCAGCACATTGGCGATCACGTTGCGGTGCAGCAGGATGGCGCCCTTGCTCACGCCAGTGGTGCCGCCGGTATATTGCAGCAGCGCAATGTCGTCGGGCTTGATGTCGGGTTTCTTGAACGCACCGCGTGCGCCCTGCGCCACTGCGTCATTGAAACGCACTGCGCCTGGCAGGTTGAAGGCGGGCACCATCTTTTTGACGTTGCGCACCACGTAGTTGACCAGCGTGCCTTTGAGCATGCCCAGCTGGTCTCCCATGGAGCACAGCACCACATGCTTGACGGGTGTGTGGACCAGGCATTGCTCCAGCGTGGTGGCAAAGTTCTCGATGATCACGATGGCCTTGGCACCCGAATCCTTGAGCTGGTGCTCCAGCTCGCGCGGTGTGTACAGCGGGTTCACATTCACCACCACAAAGCCGGCTCGCAGGATGGCCGCCACCGTGACGGGGTACTGCGGCACGTTGGGCATCATGATGGCCACGCGGTCGCCCTTGACCAGGCCCAGGCCCTGCAGGTAGGCCGCGAAGGCGCTGCTCAGCGAATCGGTCTGGGCATACGTGACGTCCTTGCCCATAAAGCTGTAGGCAATACGGTCGGCGTACTTGGTGAATGCCTCGTCCATGAGGGCGACGAGGGATGGGTATTTGGACAGGTCAACATCAGCGGGAACGCCTTGCGGATAGGCGGCCAGCCAGGGGCGGTCGGTCATTTTCATTGTCTCCTGATAAGGTTCATTGTGATCACAAAAGCACGCTGATGTTTCTCAGCACGATCGTGCTTTTTCCGCGAGGGGATTATGCCCGTCAGCCTTTAAGCGCGGTGAGGACTTCGTCGAGCATTTTCTTGGCATCGCCGAACAGCATGCGGTTGTTTTCCTTGTAGAACAGCGGGTTGTCCACCCCCGCATAGCCCGAGGCCATGGACCGCTTCATCACGATCGAGGTCTTGGCCTTCCACACTTCGAGCACCGGCATGCCCGCAATGGGGCTGGATGGATCGTCAAGGGCGCTGGGGTTCACGATGTCGTTGGCGCCAATGACGATGGCCACGTCGGTGTCTGGGAAGTCCTCGTTGATCTCGTCCATCTCCATCACGATGTCGTAGGGCACCTTGGCCTCGGCCAGCAGCACGTTCATGTGGCCCGGCATGCGGCCCGCCACCGGGTGGATGGCAAAGCGCACATTCACACCCTTTTCGCGCAGGGTCTTGGTGATCTCGTACACCGTGTGCTGTGCCTGGGCCACGGCCATGCCGTAGCCGGGCACGATGATGACGCTCTTGGCATCGCGCAGCAGATCGGCCGTTTCGGCAGAGCTGACAGGCACCACCTCGCCTTGTGGCTCGGCAGCCTCGCCCTTCTTGGCAGGCGTGCCAGACCCCGAGCCGAAACCACCCGCGATCACGCTGATGAAGTTGCGATTCATCGCGTTGCACATGATGTAGGACAGGATGGCGCCCGAGGAGCCCACCAGCGCGCCAGTGACGATGAGCAGGTCGTTAGAAAGCATGAAGCCCGTGGCCGCCGCCGCCCAGCCCGAATAGCTGTTGAGCATGGACACCACCACCGGCATGTCGGCGCCACCAATGGCCATGACCATGTGGATGCCGAACAGCAGTGCGATGACCGTCATCACGACCAGCGGCAGCATACCCTGCTCTATTGTTTCGGCCTGCAGAAACTCCCGGCCAAACCAGATCACGATCAGCAGCCCGGCGAGGTTGAGCCAGTGGCGCCCAGGCAGCAACAGCGGCTTGCCGCCGATCTTGCCGTTGAGCTTGCCAAAGGCGATGAGCGAGCCCGAGAACGTGACGGCGCCAATCAGGATACCGACATAGATTTCCACCTCATGGATGGTTTTCTCTACGCCCTGCAGCTGGATCGAGGTGTCCACATAACTTGCAAACCCCACGAGGCAGGCCGCCAGGCCCACCAGGCTGTGCATGAGCGCGACCAGCTCGGGCATCTGGGTCATCTTGACGACCTTGGCGGCGTACAGGCCGATGCCGCCGCCAATCACCAATGCACCAACGATCCATGCGACGCCCATGGGGCTGACGCGCGGGCCGAACACCGTGGCCAGCACGGCCAGCGCCATGCCGACCATGCCGAACAGGTTACCGCGGCGTGAGGTTTCAGGATTGGACAGGCCGCCCAGACTGAGGATGAACAAAATGGCCGCGCCCAGGTAGGCAACGGTAGCGAGACTTTGGGACATGTTCGTCTTTCCTTGTCTTTGTCGTTGTTATTTACGGAACATGGCGAGCATGCGACGCGTCACGGCAAAGCCGCCGAACATGTTGACTGCCGTGAGCACCAGTGCGGCGAAGGCCAGCCAAAGAATCAATCCATCCGGGCGCCCATTGATGCCTGCATCGGGGGGAGCGATCTGCACCAGCGCGCCGATGGCGATGATGCTGGAGATGGCGTTGGTCACACTCATCAGCGGCGTGTGCAGCGCGGGCGTGACGTTCCACACCACCATGTAGCCGATGAAGCAGGCCAGCACGAACACCGTGAAGTGCCCCAGGAAGGCCACGGGCGCATAGGCGCCGATGGCCCAGAACAGCACGGCCAGCACGGCAAAGACGATGGTCAGCGTCTTGGCCGACATGGGTGCCCCCGGGCCATGGCTGGATTTTTTGGTGGCAACAGGCGCGGACGCCGCCTTGGGCGCCGGTGCCGGCGCCTGCTTGAGCGGTGGCGCAGGCCAGGTGATGGTGCCTTCTTTCACCACCGTGAGCCCGCGGATCGCGTCGTCCTCCATGTTGACCACGGCCACACCGTCCTTGGCCTTGCACAGTTCTTCTGTGAGACGAAGCAGGTTGGTGGCATACAGGGTGGAAGATTGCTTGGCCAGGCGCGAAGGCAGGTCGGTGTAGCCGACGATGGTCACGCCATGGTGCACTACGGCCTGACCAGGCACGGTCAGCTCGCAATTGCCACCCTGCTCGGCAGCCATGTCCACGATCACGCTGC
>JAGOKC010000009.1 GCA_017994835.1 Aquabacterium sp.
AACGTCAGAGCACCAGCGGCCACCAGGGCGCTGTACTCGCCCAGCGAATGGCCAGCCACCACAGCAGGGATCAGTCCAGCCTCGGCTTGCCAGGCACGCCAGCAGGCCACACCAGCGGTCAGCATGACGGGCTGGGTGTTGGTGGTGAGGTCGAGCGATTCTTTGGGGCCTTCGGCGATCAGCTTGCCGATGTCTTCGCCCAGCGCCTCAGACGCCTCGGCCAGGGTGTCACGCACGGCAGCGTGGCCTTCCCAGGCGTTGAGCATGCCCACAGCCTGGGAGCCCTGGCCGGGGAAAACGAATGCAAATGCGGTCATGTGTGTGCAATGTCCTTGTTGGAATTCAGCGGTGTCAACAGCCAGGGATCAATAGTCCACCAGCACGGCACCCCAGGTGAAACCGCCACCCACGCCTTCCAGCATCAGCGTCTGGCCGTGCCGAACCTGGCCGCTGCGTACAGCTTGATCAAGCGCCAGAGGAATGGAGGCCGCAGAGGTGTTGCCATGCTGATCCACCGTGACCACGACATTATCAGGAGAAAGTTTCAGCTTGCGGGCAGTGCCCTGCATGATGCGGAGATTCGCCTGATGGGGAATGAGCCAGTCAATGCATGACGCATCGCGTCCGGCTTTCTCAAGCACCTCGTGGGCGGCTTTGTCGAGCACGCTGACGGCAAGTTTGAACACCGCCTGCCCGTCCATTTTCAAGGTGGGGTCACCCAGGATCGAGCCGCAGGCGATGGTGCCGGGCACATTCAGGATGTGTGAAAACTGGCCATCAGCATGCAAACACGTTGACACGATGCCGGGCTTGTCCGAGGCCGCCAGCACGACGGCACCGGCACCGTCGCCAAACAGCACACAGGTGGTTCGATCTTTGAAATCAAGCAGGCGCGAAAAAACTTCGGTGCCAATGACCAGTGCACGCCTGGCAGTGCCACAGCGAATCAAGGAATCGGCAACCGTGAGTGCGTATATGAACCCGGAGCAGACCGCCTGCACATCGAAAGCAGGGCACCCCTGGATGCCCAGATCGCGCTGGATCAGGCACGCCGTGGACGGAAAAACCATGTCCGGGGTGGAGGTTGCACAGATGATGAGATCAATGTCGCTGGCTTGCAGGCCCGCCGCATCAATGGCTTGGCGCGCCGCCGCAAGACCCAGGTGACTGGCTGAAACGGAAGGATCGGCGAAATGACGTGCCCGGATGCCCGTGCGCTCAACGATCCATTCGTCGGAGGTTTCGATGCCGTCTTGTGCGAGACGGGCCACCATTTCCTGATTGGTGACGCGATGAGGCGGCAGAAAACTGCCAGTGCCAATGATGCGAGAGTATGGTGCTCCGGCACCGCAGGCTTGCGATGGGGTTGTTTGTGTATCCGTCTGTCCGGGTGACATTGGAAATGGGATCAGGCTCCGCGCTCAGCACCAGCCCCTGCACCCGCTGCCGTACCGGAGGGCAGGCTGTCGAGTGTGGCTGCAATCTGATCGTGAACCCGCTCCAGCAGTCGATGACGGGCCGCATCATAAGCCCGATTCAAGGCAACCTCAAAGGCCAGTTTGTCCGAAGATCCATGACTTTTGAACACCAGGCCTCGCAAGCCAAGCAGTGCCGCACCGCTGTAGCGACGGTGATCAACCCTGTTTTTAAAGCGATTTAGCACCGGCATGGCGATCAATGCGATCATTTTGGAGCCCAATGTGCGCGTGAACTCCTGCTTGATGAAGGCGGCAAACATGCCTGCCAACCCTTCGGCGGTCTTGAGGGCAACGTTGCCCACAAAACCGTCACAGACCACGATGTCAGAGGTGCCTTTGAAAATGTCATTACCTTCTACGTTGCCGTAGAAGTTGATCAAGCCGCGTTCTGAAGCCTGCCGCAGCAATTCACCGGCAGCTTTGATCACCTCACTGCCCTTGATGACCTCTTCACCAATGTTGAGCAAACCCACGCTGGGATTTTCTTTGCCATCCACAGCTGAAACGAGGGCGCTGCCCATCACGGCAAACTGCAGCAGGTGTTCGGCTGTGCAGTCCACGTTGGCACCCAGGTCAAGCACCGTGGTGAAACCGTCATTCTGATTGGGCATGACAGTGGCCAGTGCTGGGCGGTCGATGCCATCGACGGTCTTGAGCAGGTAGCGGGCCAGGGCCATCAGTGCACCGGTGTTACCTGCAGACACGCAGGCTTGCGCTGCCGGGGGGTGATCAGCGGTGGCCTTGAGTTGACTGATGGCCACCCGCATGGATGAGTCTTTCTTGCGCCGCAGGGCAACCTCGACCGGATCGTCCATCGTGACCACCTCGGAGGCCGGCACGATGGTGGCGCGTGCCCAGTCCTTGGCTGGGGTCAGGGCTTCCGGCAAACCGACCAGCAACAACTCGGCCTCAGGATGCTTGTCCAGGAACGCGCGGCAGGCTGGCAGAGTCACGGATGGACCATGGTCACCCCCCATGCAATCCACGACAAGGCGAACAGGAAGCAAGGAAGAAGCGGAAGCAGTCATGTGGAGCGCGGAAACAGAAAAGAGAGCGCCATAGAAAAAGGCTGGCAAGCCGATGATCGGTTTGTCCAGCCTTTCGCGGCTTGCGTCATGCCCGGACAGACCGGGCGAGCATGACTGATCAGGCGTCAGCCTTGGTTTTCAGAACCTTGCGACCACGGTAAAAACCGGTGGCGCTGATGTGGTGACGCAGGTGGGTTTCACCAGTGGTGGCTTCAACGGCCGTACCCGGGGTCACCAGGGCATTGTGCGAGCGGTGCATGCCACGCTTCGAGGGCGATTTTTTGTTTTGCTGAACGGCCATGATGGAACTCCGATAGAACGGGCTTCAGGCAGCCCGTGGGTTGTCAGACCACATCGTCACCAGCCCCAGGTGGGTGAAACCACCCCTGAGCGCTGGCCGCCTTGCAGTCCGCAAGTGTTAAAAAGGTATTGATTTGATTCCGGCTATCCGGAAAGCTCGCAATTCTAGCACGGGACAAGGCAATCAGGCAATCAACTACCTGCCTTTTTGAGTGTGGCCAGCACCGCGAATGGATTGGGACGCCCTGATGCCGTCGTGGCAACCGTATCAGCAGGACTTTCTGCAGGTGCCGAGGCAGTGCCCGGCACGGGTGTCACGTCATCATTGTGCATCAAGGTGACCACGTCGGTCGGGCACACGTCATGGCGAGGCACGATGGGTTGCGCCATGATCAACTCATCTTCCACCAGAGCCAGCAGATCAAAATGCCGGGACATCGCCAGCACATCATCGTCAGACTCGGCATCCAGGGCCGCAGCAGATGCTTCGTCTTTCGCAAAACGGATGCTGCGGTCGATGTGTATTGTTTCGGTGACAGGGTGCAGGCAGCGCTGGCAGGTCCAGGCCAACTCTGCCTGCGCGTGCAGATCAAGCCACATTTGCGGTGAGCCCGCGCGCTGGTGCACCAGGCGACCCTGGGCCGACCAGGTGATGTGCGGCAAGCCGGTCAGATCGACATCCTGGGCCAGCCCCGATGCCAGGCGTTGGAGCTGTGTCACGGGGAAATCGCCAGAGATCACCTCCCCCGATTCGAGGAACGGCATCATGTCCAGCTTGGTGGGAACAAAAGTACGTGCTTTCATGGACGCCAGTGTAGAGGCTGCGAGGACAATGGCGGCATGCACGCGCACCCATCTGACGCTTCTCAAGCCCCCTCCCCGATTCTGATACTGGGTTCAACCTCACCCTATCGGCGCGAGTTGCTGAGCCGTTTGAGGTGGCCGTTCGAGGTTGCATCCCCCGAGGTGAACGAGTGCCCCCTGCCCGGTGAAACTCCACGGCAGACATCCCTGCGACTGGCCACGCTGAAGGCGCAAGCAGTGGCAGAGCGCCGAACCGACGATGTCGTGGTGATTGGCTCCGACCAGGTGGCCGACCTGGATGGCACGCTGCTGGGCAAACCTGGCGACCATGCCGGGGCCAGGCAACAGTTGCAAGCCATGCGCGGTCGAACGGTGCACTTTCACACTGCAGTGTGTGTGAAGCGGGTTGCCTCAGGATTCGAACAGACGCAGACGAGCACGGTGTCAGTGCGCTTTCGGATGCTCAGCGATGAAGCCATCGACACTTATTTGCACCTGGAACAACCCTACGACTGCGCTGGCAGCGCCAAATGTGAGGGTTTGGGCATCGTCTTGCTTGAGCGCATCGACTCTGACGACCCCACTGCGCTGGTGGGCTTGCCGCTGATCTTGACCACGGGGTTGTTGCAGGCCGCCGGGCTTGATGTGTTGAAACGGCCACCCGGCCCAGCGCCCCTGGTAGCAGTTGACTGACCCGACGCCCCACGTTCAACCCCATTTTTGTTTGATTGAGTGAACCTGCCCCATGCCCGCCCACGACACCCCTGAAGCCCGCACCAAAGGACGGTTGCTGCTGATTCCCAACACCCTGGACCTGGGTTGCACCGGGGACGGGCAAGACGCCCCGATGCCCAACTTGCACGAGGTGTTGCCGATGGGAGTCCTGCAGGCTGCCGCCAAGTTGCAGCACTGGGTCACCGAAAACGCCAAGACCACGCGCGCCTTTTTGAAGCGCGTGGCCGAGGTCGCACCCCTGGTCTTACCCATTCAGGAACAAGACATTCAGGTACTGCCGCGCCCGCAAAAAGGTGGGCAAAAAAAACCGGGCTCTGGCAATGACCAGGCCATCCGCGCGTTGCTCGCCCCCGCGTTGGCGGGGCATGACGTAGGCCTGATGTCAGAAGCAGGCATGCCCGCCGTGGCCGATCCGGGGTCGGCCCTGGTGCTGGCTGCGCACCGTGCGGGCATTCAGGTCGTGCCGTTTTCCGGCCCCAGCTCGCTGGTGCTGGCGTTGGCAGCCAGCGGCCTGCATGGACAGAGCTTTGCCTTTGTCGGCTACCTGCCGGTCGAGGCCAGTCAGCGCATCCAGCGCATTCGCGATCTGGAACTGCTTTCGCGCAAGGCCCACCAGACGCAACTGGTGATCGAAACACCCTACCGCAATGCGGCACTGTGGCAGACCCTGGTACAGCATCTGCAGCTTGACACCTTGTTGAGCGTGAGTTGCGGCCTGACGTTGAACGATGGTTGGAGCCACACAGCCACGGTCGAGCAATGGCGCAAGCGACCCTTGAACCTGCCCGACAAGGTGCCTGCAGTGTTCAGTTGGCTGGCTTCATGAGCGCACAGGATGTGCGCTTCTTGCCACAATGACGCCTTGCACCATTTGCCCACCGCTGTTTGACCGATTGCATTGCCATGCCCACCCCTTCCTCACATCTGCCCGCACACCATCGCCCTGAACCCGGCACCCTGGCGTGGCGCCTGGGTCATCTGGGATTGGTGCCCTTCGTAGCCGGGGCCTTGTTTGTCTGGCTGCTGGGCCCTCGCATGGACGACGAGCCCTTCTTTTTTGTGGTGCGCGGCCTGACAGCTTACGCAGCCCTGGTCGTGTCTTTTCTGGGTGGTTTGCACTGGGGGATGCTGATGCAGCGGTCCGGCGCTGACAACCCTGAACCGACTCTGCAGCAACGCGCTCTGTGGGCAGGCATTGGCTATTCGCTGTCCGGGCTGGTGGCCGTGCAAATGCCGCCGCATGCCGGGCTGGCGCTGATCGGCTTTGTGCTGATAGCGTGCTACCTGATTGACCGCAAACTGTATCCGGCCCTGGGTGCAGCAGGCTGGCTGACTTTGCGCTTTCGCCTGACCGTGATTGCCAGCATGTCCTGCTTTCTGGCGGCCGCTCAGATTTGACCTCCCCCATGATTGATTACCGCATTGAAGTGGGCAACGCCCACACCCATCGCTTTCAGGTCACGATGCGCGTGGCGCGCCCACAAGTGGGTCAGAAACTGAGCCTGCCCGTCTGGATTCCGGGCAGTTATCTGGTGCGCGAATTTGCCCGCCATCTGTCCCCCATCGAGGCTGTGCAAGGCGGCAAGCCAGTGACCGTGTCCCCGCTGGACAAGTGCACCTGGCAGGTCGAGAACGTGGGCAACGGCGCACTGACACTGCGCTATGAGGTTTATGCGTTTGACACCTCTGTGCGTGCGGCTTTTCTGGATGCTCATCGTGGCTTCTTTAATGGCACCAGCGTGTTTTTGAAGGCGGTGGGATTTGAAGACGACATTCATCGCGTGAAGATCACCGGCCTGCCCAAAGGCTGGCGCGTGGCCACAGCGCTGCCGACCGTGAAGGTGAATGCTGCGGGCTGGGGCGACTATGAAGTGCCTGATTACGACACGCTGATCGACCACCCTGTCGAGTTGGGCACCTTCTGGCACGGCGAATTCACCGTGCGTGGCGTGCGCCATGAGTTTGTGGTGGCGGGCGCGACCGACGACTTCGACGGTCAGCGCCTGCTCGACGACACCCGCCGTATTTGCGAGGCGCAGATCGCCTTCTGGCATGGTCGCCGAAAGGTGGCCTTCGACCACTACGTGTTCATGCTCAATGTGGTGGACGATGGCTACGGCGGGCTGGAGCATCGCCAGAGCACAGCCCTGATTTGTGGCCGACGTGACCTGCCTCGCACCGACCGCCCTTTGAACAAGGACAGCTACACGACCTTGCTGGGCCTGATCAGTCACGAGTACTTTCACACCTGGAACGTCAAGCGCCTCAAGCCTGCCGAATTTGCGCCTTACGACTACACCCAGGAGAACCCCACGCGCATGCTGTGGTTCTTTGAAGGCTTCACCTCGTACTACGACGATCAGTTCCTGCTGCGCACGGGTCTGATCGACACACCCACCTACCTCAAGCTGCTGAGCAAAACCATCAACCAGGTGTTGTCCACTCCCGGACGCCTGGCCTACAGCGTGGGTCAAGCCAGTTTTGACGCCTGGACACGCTACTACCGTCCGGACGAAAACACCGCCAACGCAACGGTGAGTTACTACACCAAAGGCTCACTGGTGGCGCTGGCGCTCGACCTGACGCTGCGCCAGTTGCCGGCGGCCACGGAAGGTGGCAGCAGCCCCACTCTGGACGGTGTGATGCTGCGCCTGTGGAAGCTTGGGCGTGCCATCGCCCACACGGATGTGGCCCAGGCCTTGGCCGACGAGGCCGGTCAATTCCCCCCTGCGCAGGCATTCAGCGCCCCGACAGGGACCGAGGTAGTGGAGAGTTGGCGCGCCTTGCTCGATGCCTGGACTGAGGGCTGTGACGACCTGCCCTTGCCAGCCTTGTTGCGTACCCAGGGCGTGGACTGGCACACGCAGCCCGGCAGCCTGCCTCAGCGACTGGGCGCACGCATCGGTGAGCGCGGCGGTGCCCAACAGGTGCTGGCCGTGATGCATGGCAGCGTGGCCGAACACATGGGACTGAGTGCGGGCGACGAGTTGCTGGCCTTGGGAGCGTGGCGCATCAAGCGTGCCGATGACCTGAGTCAATGGCACGACGCCAGTCAGACACAGCCCCTGCTGATCAGCCGTGATCAACGCGTGCTGACCTTGACCTTGCCGGTGCTGCCCTCAGCAGGTGGCGAAACCATGGCCCTGGGTGTTGCCAGCCACCCTGCAGATGCGCAAGCGTTCACCCGCCGCGCAGACTGGTTGAAACTGAAAGTCTGAGCGGGTCAGCGGCCTGACTTGGCAACCGCCCGGTCCAGTCGTTGTTCGATGGTGGCCAGCGGTGCAGCAGCAGCCAGGCGGGTGCCATCTTCGAAGAACATCGCGGGCGTGCCAGTCACCCCCAGTCGTTGGGCCAGGGCCAGATTGCGCTGCAGCGGATTGGCACATTGGCCAAACGCACGGGTAGGCACCTTGTTGTCAAGCATCCAGTCGAGCCAGGCGGTGGTGCGGTCTTTTGTGCACCAGACGTTCTCGGCCTTGGTGCGCGAATCAGGCCCCAGGATGGGTATCAGCAGGGTGTACACCGTGATGTCCTTGAGCTTTTGCACTTCACGCTCAAGTTGCTTGCAGTAGCCACAGTTTGGATCGGCAAAAATGACCAGGCGACGCTTGCCCGTGCCGTTTTTCCACATGATCGCGTCCTGGAACGGAAAGGTGTTGAAGGCCACGCGATTGATGTCTTCCAGGCGCTCGGCGGTGAGATCGCGCTGGGTGCGTGTTTCCAGGATGTGGCCTTCAATGAGGTACTCGCCCGTGGCGTCGCTGTAGAACACCGAGTTGCCAACTTTCAACTCGATCAGACCACTCAAGGGAGTGGTTCGGGCAGATTCGATGGGTGGCAGCGAAGGCAGTCGCTGGGACAGTTTTTGCTGCAAGGCCTTGAGTTGGGCCGATGGCAGGTCACCCGTTTGCGCGTGCGCAGCGCACGCCAGGGAGAGAGAGAGGCTAGCCAGGATCAGGCCACGAGAGACACCGTTCATCTTGTTCCTTTGAAAAGGGTGAGGCCCAGGCGATTCAGGCGTCCAGCGCCCGCCCCACCAGCCATTGTTTGACGGGCCCCAGGCGTTCGACCAGGGTCATGCCCGCATTGCGGACATCTTTGAGAGGGCCGCGCGGGTCTGCAAAAAGATGCAACAAACCATCGGTGAGGCCAGCCATGGCGCGTGTGGGCATCTCGCGGCGACGTGCGTAGCGACGCAGGGTGCGCTCATCCCCAAGCGAACGCCAGGGTTCACGCGCACGTGCTTCACGCAAAACGGTGACCAGCGCGTCCACATCGGCCAGACCAAGGTTGAGCCCTTGGCCAGCCAGAGGATGCACCTGATGGGCAGCATCCCCGAGCAAAACCCAACCGGGGCCCATCCAGCGATCGGCCTGCGCCAAAGCCAGAGGCCATCCCGCCACATCAGAAACCACACTGAGGTGCCCAATCTGCTCCGCAGCTTGAGGCGCTGATTGCAGCACGGCGTCGTTGAGTTCCAACTCGAAATCAGCAGGCGTCAAGGACAACAGATGCTCGGCGCGGGCCTGAGGCACAGACCACACCAGGCCATATGACGCGTCGGGGTCGGGTTGGCTGAAGGGCAACAAAGCGAGGATGTCGGGTGAGCGAAACCACTGACGGGCCACGCCGCTGTGCGGGCGCGTTGCCTTCAGGCGCGTGGCAACACCCCAGTGTCCGTATTCATGGCGCGAAAATTCAACGCCCAGTCTGGCACGGGTGCCCGATTGCTTGCCTTCGCAGATGGCGAGCAAGGACGCCTGAACTGGCGACTGTGCGCCTTGCACGGGCGACACCACTTCGAGGCGAGGCGCAAAGCGCAGTGCCTCACCCAAGAGCCGCTCCAGCGCTGCGGCATCTACGATCCAGGCCAGCTCTGGCACTTGTTGCTGCCAGGCAGAGAACGAAACTTCCCCCCCTGCGTCACCAACGACCCTCATCTCGAACACGGGCGAGGAAGACGCTTTGAGCGCAGGCCACACGCGCAAACGCTCCAGCAAGGTGATGGCGCGCGCGTTCAGCGCGTAGGTGCGGACGTCGGCCTTGGTCGGATGGGCCGCTTCCGGGGCGCGCGCCCAGGCTACGCGCCAACCCTCGGCAGACAAGGCCAGCGCCAGGCTCATGGCCACGGCACCGGAACCACTCACACACACATCGAAACCCGTCGCACTCATGAGCATCATCCAGAGAAAGAAGGATGCGGCAGAGCACGAAGCACCACCACAAGGTCATTAATCTAATCTGAATTCAGGTTGGTTGGACTGGCGTTGCCTCAAGGCATCAAAGGCGGCGGGTTAAAATGGTGTCTTCTCGATGCATTCCCGCACCCACACGGGCATCGCCTTGTCATGGGCGTGCGGGTGTTCGCCGTCGGCAACGATCACCCCCACGCTGATGCAGCGCAGGGCAGGTCAGCACGTTCACACTCCGTCTGGACCTGTGAGTGAGCAGGGCCTGATTTCAAAGGAATTTTTTCATGAGCCTCCAATGCGGCATCGTGGGCCTGCCCAACGTCGGCAAGTCCACCCTTTTCAATGCTTTGACCAAGGCCGGCATTGCTGCAGAGAACTATCCCTTCTGCACCATTGAGCCCAATGTGGGCGTGGTGGAAGTACCCGACCCACGCTTGAACAAGCTGGCAGAGATCGTCAAACCTGAGCGCATCCTGCCCGCCATCGTGGAGTTCGTGGACATTGCCGGTCTGGTAGCCGGTGCCTCCAAGGGTGAAGGCCTGGGCAACCAGTTCCTCTCGCACATCCGCGAGACCGATGCCATCGTCAATGTGGTGCGCTGCTTTGAAGACGACAACGTGATCCACGTGGCCGGCAAGGTGGACCCGATCGCTGACATCGAGGTCATTCAGACTGAACTCTGCCTGGCCGACCTGGGCACGGTGGAGAAGAGCCTGCACCGCTACAACAAGGCCGCCCGCTCGGGCAATGACAAGGAAGCTGCCGCTCTGGTGAAGGTGCTGGAGAAGTGCCAGGCCGCACTGGACGAGGCCAAGCCCGTGCGCTCGATTGACTTCAGCAAGGAAGAGTGGGCCATCGTCAAGCCGCTGTGCCTGATCACGGCCAAGCCAGCGATGTTCGTGGGCAATGTCTCGGAGACCGGTTTCGAAAACAACCCGCTGCTGGACAAGCTGCGTGAGTACGCCGCAGCGCAAAAGGGCGAGGTTGTGGCCATTTGCGCCAAAACCGAGGCCGAGTTGGCCGAGATGGAAGATGAAGACCGCGCCATGTTCCTGGCCGAAATGGGGCAGGATGAGCCGGGCCTGAACCGCCTGATCCGTGCTGCGTTCAAGCTGCTGGGCCTGCAGACCTATTTCACCGCGGGCGTGAAGGAAGTGCGCGCCTGGACCATCCATGTGGGCGACACGGCCCCGCAGGCA
Organism: Aquabacterium sp.; assembly: GCA_017994835.1. Lineage (GTDB taxonomy): Bacteria > Pseudomonadota > Gammaproteobacteria > Burkholderiales > Burkholderiaceae_C > Aquabacterium. Next base: position 10,737 of record JAGOKC010000009.1, read on the forward strand.
GCCGGCGTGATCCACACCGACTTCGAGAAGGGTTTCATCCGCGCCCAGACCATCGCGTTCGAAGACTTCATCCAGTTCAAGGGCGAAGCGGGTGCGAAGGACGCGGGCAAGATGCGCGCGGAAGGCAAGGAATATGTGGTCAAGGATGGCGACGTGTTGAACTTCTTGTTCAACGTCTGAGGACGCCAGGACAGAAATCTGCCACGCCGATCAACAAATTTGACGGCGGCGGCCTGGAAGGTGGCAACTTTGAACGGGCATGCCATTTTCCACAGCCCCCATGGCGCGACTGCACAACGCCAGTGACACCGAACGTGCGTTTTGCACTTGTATTTGCGGATATCTGTCAGATACTGCTGTCAGTGACGGTCTGCCGTCCATGTGAGAGGCAGACCACGACAGGCACAACGACCGAGGACGCGCATGGATACCTTGCAAGCTACCGCCCCACAGACCTTGACGGGTTCGTCCACGCAGGGAGGGGGTCAGGGTTCTTCTTTGGCCATGCGCCACACGCCGTCGCGCCAGGTGCGCCATGCACCTCCGGGTCGCGAGTACCTGACCTTCAGGCTGGGTGGTGAAGAGTACGGCATCGACATCCTGAAGGTGCAGGAAATTCGCTCGTATGAGCCACCTACCAAGATTGCCAACGCACCGGGCTACCTCAAGGGCGTGGTGAACCTGCGCGGCGTGATCGTGCCGATTGTGGATTTGCGCATCAAGTTCAACTGCCTCAATGCCAATGGCGAGGCCGAGATCAACAGCTTCACAGTGGTGATCGTGCTGAATGTGCGTGGCCGCGTGGTGGGCGCGGTGGTGGACTCCGTGAGCGATGTGATGCAACTGACCGAGCAGATGATCCGCCCGGCACCCGAGATGAGCAACTCGATCGTGGACACCACCTACATCACGGGCATCGCCAATGTGAGCGACCGCCTGCTGATCTTGATGGACATCGAGTCGCTGATGGGCAGTGCCGAGATGGGCTTGATCAACAGCCTGAGCCCGGACTGATCTGTCGGGTTTGCGCCTGACGAATGAGCCGGCTGCGTGCCGGCTTTTTCATGCCCGCAAGGCAAGGCGGGCGCAGGGAACATCGCCCCTGCCCTGCCCCTGCGTCACTCGGCTTGTCGCAGGGTGAGCGCCACGGGGCGCTGCACCACGCCGCGCAGGCTCCACCAGCCTGCGAGCCAGGCCAGCAATGCCCCTGAGACTGCCCCCAGCAGCGGCCACCACAAGGGTGCCTGCCAGGCAAAGTCAAACACCTTGGCGGCCAGCACGGCCCCGATGGCCAGGGCGGCGGCGGCCGACAAGGCCCCGGCCAGCGCACCCACACCCAGCAGTTCGATGCGCTGCACGCGCGCCAGCAGGGCTTGGGTGGCCCCCAGGGAGCGCAAGATGGCCCACTCACGGGCGCGACGCTCGCGCGAGGTCATCAGACCGGCCATCAGCACGATCAGGCCGGCGACCAGCGTGAAGATGAACAGGAACTCGACCGCCGTGATGACCTGGGCCAGCACGCGCTGGATCTGGTTGAGGGTGGCTGAGACGTCCACCACGGTGAGGTTGGGGAAGCGTTGGATCAGGGTGCGGTCGAGCGGGGATTGCTCGGGCATGCGGAAGGCGGTGATGTAGGTGGCGGGCCAGTCGGGCATGGCTTTGGACGGGGCCATCACGAAGAAGTTGACGCGCATGGAGGCCCAGTCCACCTTGCGCAGGCTGGTGACGCGGCCCTCGTGCTGCACGCCGGCCATGTCAAAGCGCATGCGGTCGCCCAGCTTGAGCCCCAGGGTCTCGGCCAGACCGGCTTCGACACTGAAGGCATCGGGTTCTTCGGCCTGGTAGCGACCGGCGACGACGGGGTTGTGTGCAGGCGACTGCGCCGCGTAGCTGAGGTTGAACTCGCGTTCGACGAGGCGTTGGGCACGCTCGTCTGCCTGGTCCTGCGCCCGCACAGCTTGCCCGTTGATGCTGAGCAGACGCGCCCGCACCATCGGGTACCAGTCATATTGGGTGACACCGGCTTGCTTGAGGGCAGCCTGGAAGTCATTGACCTGATCGGGCTGGATGTTGATGACGAAGCGGTTGGGAGAATCGGGTGGGGTCGCGGCACGCCAGCTTGCGACCAGATCGGTGCGGATGAGGATCAGCAGCATGAGGGCCAACAGGCCCACGCCCAGAGCGCAGACCTGAACGATGGTGTGCCCAGGCTGTGCCGTGAGCTGTCGGGTGGCGAGGGTGAGCCAGGGCGGCAGTCGCCCCGCGAAGGCTTGCGCGGCGCGCTGGAGCACCCAGACGGCCAGTGCTGCAAAGACGGCAAATACCAGCACAGCGAGGGCGAAACCACCCAGCGCAATGGCACCCAGTTTCAGGTCTTGCGCCACGACCAGCAGCAGGCCAACCAGCGCCCCGATGCCCAGCACGGCCATGCCCAGCGAGAGCACCTTGACTTGCCCCAGATCGCGGCGCAGCACGCGCAGAGGGGGCACCTGGGCCAGTTGCAGCACCGGCGGCAGGCCAAAGCCCAGCGTCAGCAGGACACCCGTACCGAGTCCCAGCAAAACAGGTTGCCAACCCGCAGCGGGCAGGGCCACGTTGACCAGATCGGCCAGGATGTGGACGAAGACGTGGTGGAAGCCCCAACCCAGCAGCAAACCCAGCACGCTGGCCAGCACGCCCACCAGCAGGAACTGCAAGGCATAAGACCAGGCCATGGCCGATTGTGAGACCCCGAGCACGCGCATCAGGGCGCAGTCGTCGAGGCGGCGTTGGGCAAAGTCACGCGACACGACGGCCACGGCCACGGCTGAGAGCAAGGCGGCCAGCAAGGCCACCAGGCGCAGGAACAAGGCGGCGCGGTCGAGTGTCGCGCGCATTTCCGGTCGTCCCTGGTCCAGGGTTTCAACGCGCACGCCACGCAGCTTTTCAACGACCGGTTCGCTGTCGCGCACGAAGCGCCGCAAGGCTGCCTGGGCAGCCGCGTCACTCGGCGGTGTGCCAGCAAGTTGAGCCGGTGCCCCCACATCACCCCGGCGCGCAGGACCCGCGACCAGCAAACGGTAGGTGACGCGACTGGCAGGCTGGATGAGCTCGGTGACGGGCAGGTCAGCCGCACGGATCAGGACACGGGGCGAGAAGGAACTGAAGCCCGATCCCCGGTCAGGTTCGTTGACGATGACGGCACTGATGCGGAAGGACGCTTCGCCCAGCCAGAGCGCATCACCGGTCTTCAGATTCAGTGCCAGCAGCAGACCGGGGTCCACCCAGGCTTCGCCCGCGCGAGGACCACCTGCCGGAGCCGACGCAGTGGTTTGAACATGACCATGCGCATCTGGCTGACCAAGCGTGAGTTGGCCACGCAACGGGTAGGCCTCGCTCACGGCCTTGATGCTGGCGAGTCTGGCCTCCCCACCCTGCTCGTCAGGGGCACGCGCCATGCTGGGGAAGCTGATGGTGCGCGCGGTGCGCAGCGGGGCAATCTGGGCGCGACGGGCAAAGTCATCGGGCAGGGGTTGATCGCTGACCACCACGGCATCGCCACCGAGCAACTGTGCGGCATCACGACTGAGGCCGCGTTCGATGCGGTCGGCAAAAAATGCCACAGCGCTGAGAGCGGCCACGGCCAGGGTCACCGCCACCAGCAAGACCCGCATGCTGGTGGCGCGCAGGTCGCGACGGGTCTGTGTCAACGCCCAGCGCCAGGCGGGAATGGTGCGCAAAAAGGGGTCAACCATGTCTGTTCATTGTCTGCAAAGGCGTGCTATTGAGCGATGATGGCAGCTTTAGCGGAAGTTTGCTCAAACCATGCCCGTCGAGTACCTGCGGACCCTGACCGCGCCTGAGCGCACTGGGCGCACCGATGTTCACCTGGGTCTGTTCCTGGCTTTCAATGCCGGTGCCATCAATGCGGGCGGCTTTCTGGCGGTCAGTCAGTACACATCGCACATGACAGGTCTGGTGTCGGAGATGGCCGACCATCTGGCGCTGGGGCACATGGAGCTGGTCAAGGGGGTGTTGGTATCGGTGCTGGCGTTTTTAGCGGGTGCAGCCACCTCGGCAGTCATGATCAACTGGGCGCGCCGCCGCCGCTCGCGTCACGAATATTCAGCCCCTCTGCTGCTGGTGGCGATCCTGATGCTGGTGTTCGGGGTGCTGGGCGCTTACCACCGGGTCATCGGTTCATCGCTGATCGTGACGGTGGTGCTGCTGTGTTTCATCATGGGTTTGCAAAACGCCATGATCACCAAGGTATCGAATTCGGTGATCCGCACCACGCATGTGACTGGCATGATCACCGACATCGGGATCGAGCTGGGGCGAATGCTGTACTGGAACCGCACGCCCGACACACCCGAACACCCCGCTGTGCGGGCCAACCTCAAGCGCCTGCGGCTGCATGTCAGCTTGGTGGTGATGTTCTTTCTGGGTGGCTTGCTGGGGGCGCTGGGGTTCAAGCACCTGGGCTACATTGCCACGGTGCCTCCTGCGCTGCTGCTGGCCGCCCTGTCGTCGCTGCAGTTCATACCCGACCGTAACGCGGATGTGCGCCAAAGCGCGCGCGCACCCGTGTCTGTGGACGATCAGGCCTGAATCAAGCCTGAGATGTGAAACGGGCGAAGACCTGGTCGAGCTGGGCGATCCAGCCAGCCTTGACGGCGTCGCTCACGAAGCTGGCTTCGAAGCTGTTGCGTGCCAGGGTGTAGGCGTCGTTGGCATCCAGATCCAGGTCGGCGAAGGTGGCCAGGAAGTTCTGGTTCATGTAGCCGCCAAAGTACGCCGGATCATCGGAGTTGATGGTGACCTTCAGACCATGTTGCAGCAGGGTCTTGAGGTTGTGCTCTTTCATGGTCTTGAACACACACAGCTTGATGTTGGACAGCGGGCAGACCGTGAGGGCCGTGCCCTGGCGGGCCAGACGCTTGACCAGTTCCGGGTCTTCGACGCAGCGCACACCGTGGTCGATGCGCTCCACATGCAGCACGTCCAGGGCGTTGATGATGTATTCGGCCGGCCCTTCTTCACCTGCGTGGGCGACCAGGTGCAGGCCGAGCTCCTTGCAGCGTGCGAAAACACGGGCAAACTTTTCTGGCGGATGGCCGCGCTCACTGGAATCAAGCCCAACGCCGATGAACAGATGTCGATACGGCAAGGACTGCGTCAGCGTTGCCAAGGCCTCTTCTTCGCTGAGGTGACGCAGGAAGCACATGATGAGGGCCGCGCTGATACCCAGTTCGGCACGAGCGCGTTGACAGGCGCTGTGCAGGCCTTTGATCACCACTTCAAAAGGCACGCCTCGATCGGTGTGAGTTTGAGGGTCAAAAAACAGTTCGCTGTGGACGACGTTGTCAGCCTTGGCCTTGAGGAAGTAAGCCCAGGCCATGTCGTGGAAGTCTTGCTCGGCCAGCAGCACCGACGCCCCGGCGTAGTAGATGTCGAGAAAGCTTTGCAAGTCGGTGAAGGCATAGGCCGCGCGCAGCGCCTCAACACTCGGGTAGTCCAGCGTGACGCCGTTGCGCTGTGCCAGGGCAAAGATCAGTTCAGGCTCCAGAGAACCTTCAATGTGCATGTGCAACTCGGCCTTGGGCATGGCCTGCACCAGCGCGGGCAACTGGTCCAGAGAAAGGGTGAAAGCAGGTTGGTTCATGGGCAATATCACAATGTGGCGGCAAAAAAAAACGAGCGCGAAGGGCAGCAAGCCATCCACGCGTCTCAAGGCGTGATCGCGCGAGACGCCGCAGCGTTCAACACGCCCGCAGGTGCGTCATTTGCCAGTGGGCACCAAACCTTCCACGCCCTTGACGTAGAAATCGATGCGACCGAGGAACTGGTCAGTTGCCACCTCGCCAGCGGCCAGCACGACCTTGCCTTCGGTGGTCACAACAGGGCCTTTCCAGATGGTGAAGCTGCCGTCCTTCAGGCCAGACTTGATGGTCTCGACCTTGGTCTTGATCGAAGCCGGCACGACGTCGGACATGGCCACCAGATCAATGGCTCCTTCCTTCATGCCCCACCAGACGCGACCGGGTGACCAAGTGCCGTCCAACACATCCTTGGTCGCTTTGATGTAGTACGGCCCCCAGTTGATGACCGCTGAGGCCAGGTGGGCCTTGGGGCCAAAGTGACTCATGTTGGCATTCCAGCCGAAGGCGTACTTGCCAGCCCTCTCAGCCGTTTGCAGCACAGCAGCCGAGTCGGTGTTCTGCAGCAGAACGTCGGCACCCTGGTTCAGCAGGCTTTGTGCGGCTTCAGTTTCCTTGGGGGGATCGAACCAGTCATTGACCCAGACCACCTTGGTCGTGATCCTGGGGTTGACACTCTGTGCACCCAGGGTGAAGGCGTTGATGTTGCGAATCACCTCAGGGATGGGGATGGCACCGACCACACCCAGGATGTTGGTCCGGGTCATCGAGCCCGCAATCACGCCCGCAATGTAGGCACCCTCGTAGGTGCGAGCGTCGTAGGTTCGCAAATTGGTGCTCGTCTTGTAGCCGGTGCCGTGCTCGAACTTGATCTCGGGGTGATCTGCCGCGACCTTGAGCATGGGCTCCATGTACCCAAAGCTGGTTCCGAACACCAGCGTGGCCCCCTGCCCGACCAGGTCACGGATCACGCGCTCAGCTTCAGGGCCTTCGGGCACATTCTCGACGATGCGGGTTTTGACTTTGTCACCAAACTCCCGCTCGACGGCCAACCGCCCCTCGTTGTGGGCATGGTTCCAGCCTGCATCACCCACCGGGCCGATGTAGGCAAAGGCAATGTGCAGAGGCTCGATTGCAATGGGCAATGGGGTTGCCTTGGATGCGCCGCCGGGAGCAGCGTCCGGCTCGGTCTTGCCACACCCCATCAAAGCAGTCGCGGTGACGGCCATGACCACCCAGCCACTCATCTTCAGCAGAGCGCGTTTGTGCATCGTTGAGGTCATTTCATCTCCAAATATGAAAACAGGCCGAACTACTGACCTGGATGGAAAGGTTTACCCAGTGACGCGGGCATGTTCAAACGGATCCAGGCAGGGTTGCGCGAGATCAGCACCAGCACGACGATGGTGGCGAGATACGGCAGCATGGTCAGAAATTGACTGGGAATGGCCACACCCTGCCCTTGCATTTGAAACTGCAGCATGGTGACACAACCAAACAGATATCCGCCCAACAGCACGCGCCCGGGACGCCAGGTGGCGAAAGTGGTCAACGCCAGGGCGATCCAACCCTTGCCTGCCACCATGCCTTCAACCCACATGGGGGTGTAGGCCACCGAGATGTAAGCCCCGGCCAGGCCACACAGCGCGCCGCCGCCCATCACTGCAGCCAAGCGGATGGGACGCACCGCATAGCCCAGGGCATACGCCGATTCGGGGGATTCGCCCACCGCGCGCAGCACCAAGCCGGGGCGCGAACGCATCAGGAACCAGGTCATGCCGATGGCCAGCAGCACCGCGATGTAAACCAGCGGGTGGTGTTTGAAGAAGGCAGCGCCCACAAAAGGCAGGTCAGACAACCAGGGGATGTCGAAATGGGGTCGCTCGGGCAGGCGCTCTTGCGTGTAGCGGATGCCCACAAACGCGCTCAGGCCCGATCCGAACAGGCTGAGCGCCAGGCCCGTGGCGTACTGGTTGGTGTTGAGCCAGATGACCAGCAGGCCGAACACGCCAGCCATGACGGCCCCCGCCAAGGCACCCGCGCCAAAGGCCAGCCAGTCGTTGCCGGTGGCGACGCCGGTGGCAAAACCAGCAATCGCGGCCACGAGCATCATGCCCTCGGTCCCCAGATTGAGCACGCCGGCCCGCTCGTTGAGCAAGAGGCCCAGGGCGGCCAGGGCCACCACGGTGCCGGCATTGAGGGTGGCGGCAATCAGCAGCGCCAGCGAATCGGCAGTGATGAAGGAGGTGACTTCGTTCATTTGGCGTTCGCCCAGCGCAGACGTTGGTGGATGAAGGTGTCGCACGCCAGCAGCGTGAACAGCAGCAGGCCCTGGAAGACGCCCGTCATGGCCTTGGGCAGGCCCAGGCGCGATTGCGCGAGCTCGCCGCCGATGAAGAACATGCTCATCAGGATGGCCGAGAAGACGATGCCAACCGGATGCAAGCGCCCCACAAACGCGACGATGATGGCGGCGAAGCCGTAGCCCAGCGGCACATACGGTGTGAGCTGGCCTTGCGGGCCGGCCACGTCCAGCGCGCCCGCCAGCCCGGCCATGCCGCCCGACAGCAGCAGCGCCGTCCACAGCGCCTTGCGCGACGAGAAGCCGGCGTAGCGGGCCGCCTGAGGCGCCAGACCGCCCACCTGCAGCTGGAAGCCCGCGTAGGTGCGGAACAGGAAGATGGCAAACCCTACCACCGCCACCAAGGCCAGGATGAGGCCGATGTTCATGCGCAGGCCCGTCATCAGCTTGGGCACGCGCGTGGCCTCCAGGAAGGTGATGGTCTGCGGGAAGTTGTAGCCGGCCGGATCCTTCCAGGGGCCGTAGACGAGGTAGCTCAGCAGCATCTCGGCCACATAGACCAGCATCAGGCTGACGAGGATTTCGCTGGCGTGGAAGCGGTCACGCAGGGCGGCCACGATGCCGGCCCAGACCATGCCGCCCAGCATCCCGGCGGCCAGCACCGCCACGACGATCCAGCGACCGGTGTCGGGGGTGGCCTGCATGGCGACCCCACCGGCAAAGATAGCGCCCATGACGAACTGGCCCTCGGCACCGATGTTCCACAGGTTGGCGCGGAAACACGCGGCCAGCCCCAACCCGATCAGGATCAGGGGCGTGGCCTTGAGGCTGAGCTCGGACAAGGCATAGGGGCTCTTGAGCGGCTCAATGAAGAACATGCGCAGGCCGGCCACCGGGTCCTTGTCCAGGGCCATGAACAGCCCGACGCCAATGAGGACGGTGATGAGCAGCGCGATGAGCGGCGAGGCGAAGGTCAGCGCTTTCGAGGGGACGGGGCGGGGCTCAAGCTTGAACATGGGCACCCTCCTCTGCGGCGGCGGCAGGCGCGTCCCACAGGCCGCTCATCCAGGCGCCGATCTGTTCGATGGTGGCTTCGGCCACCGGCAGGCTGGGCGAGAGGCGGCCTTGCGCCATCACCATCAGGCGGTCACTGACTTCAAACAATTCGTCCAACTCCTCGCTGACCACGAGCACGGCACAGCCGGCATCGCGCAGCTTCAACAACTCGCCCCGGATCTGGGCTGCGGCCCCCACGTCCACACCCCAGGTGGGCTGAGAGACCAGCAGCACCTTGGGCTCGGCTTCGATCTCGCGGCCCATGATGAACTTTTGCAGGTTGCCACCTGACAGGCTGCGCGCGGGCGCCTGCGGGCCGGCGGCCTTGACCTTGAACGCTCGATCAGCTCGGACGCCATGCCGACCACGCCGTTCATGCGCAGCCAGCCACCCGGGCCGATGGCGTCGGTGCGGGTCAGCAAGGTGTTCTGGGCCAGCGACATGGTGGGCACGGCACCGCGACCCAGGCGCTCTTCGGGCACGCTGTTGAGCCCCAGGTGGCGACGGTGACGCGGCGACATGCGGCTGATGTCCTTGCCGAACAGGAAGATGCTGCGAGGCTGGGAGCGGAGGTCTTCACCACTGAGCGCGGCCATCAAGGCCTGCTGCCCGTTGCCCGACACGCCGGCAATGCCCAGGATTTCACCGGCGCGCAGCTCGAAGGCCAGCGCCTGCAGGTCGACGCCGAAGGGGTCGTTGCGCGGCACGCTGAGCTGACGCACCGACAAGGCCACCTCACCCAGCACGGGCGCGGCACGCTGCAATTCCGGCGGTTCGGCGCCGATCATCAGGCGCGAGAGGCTGGCGTTGCTCTCTTTCGTCGGGTCGACCTCGCCGGTGACCTTGCCACCGCGCATCACGGTGCAGTGGTGGCACAGGGCGCGAATCTCGTCGAGCTTGTGGCTGATGTAGAGGATGGCGCAGCCCTTCTCTGCCAAGCGGCGCAGGGTCACGAACAGGCGGGTGACGGCCTGGGGTGTGAGCACGGAGGTGGGCTCGTCCAGGATCAGCAACTCGGGGTTCGTCATCAGGGCGCGCACGATTTCGACGCGCTGGCGCTCGCCCACGCTGAGGTCGTGCACCGTGCGGGTGGGGTCGATGTCCAGCCCATATTCGCCCGCCACGTCGCGGATGCGCGCGGTGACCTCGGCCAGGCTCATGGACTTGTCCAGCCCCAGCCAGACGTTTTCGGCCACGCTGAGGGTGTCGAACAGCGAGAAGTGCTGGAACACCATGCTGATGCCCAGGGCGCGCGCTTCTTGCGGTGACTTGATGTGCACCTCGCGGCCGTTGAAGAGGATCTCGCCTTCATCGGGCTTGACCGCGCCGAAGATGATTTTCATCAGCGTGGACTTGCCCGCGCCGTTTTCGCCCAGCACGGCGTGGATCTCGCCGGGTCGCACCTTCAGGCTCACCGCATCGTTGGCGCGCACGCCGGGATACTGCTTGGTGATGCCCCTCAGTTCAAGTCGGTAGCTCATGCGGGTTCGGGGTCAGAGATGGAAGGGCCAGAAAACGGGTCAAAGCCAGACGCAAGCGAAGACTGAAACACCGTCTGACCGCGCACCAGGGTTGCCACCAGATTGCGTTCGTCGCCCAGGGTCATCCAGACGAAGGCGCGTTCGTGCAAGGCGGCTTGCCCAGGTGCCTGCGAGTCGAGTGCCAGGCGGTCGCGGTGCGTGGCCACGGGGCCATGGGCCCAGTCCCACACGGTGAGGTCGGCCATGTGACCAGGTTCGATCTGGCCAACTTCGTGAGCGAGGCCCAAGGCCTGCGCAGCACCCAGGGTGGCCGCGTGCAGCGCCTTCCAGGCTGTCAGGCGGTTGCCCAGCATCGCCTGGATCTTGTAGGCGTCCTGCATGTTGCGCAGCATGGACAGGCTGGTGCCCCCGCCCACATCGCTGGCCAGGCTCACGGCCACGCCGTCGCGCTGCGCCTGGGCCCAGTCGAACAGGCCGCTGCCCAGGAACAGGTTGGACGAGGGGCAGTGCGCGATCTGGGCACCGCGCTCGCGCAGCACGGCGCGGTCGTTGGCGTCCAACCAGATGCCGTGGGCCAGCACCGCGCGCGGACCCAGCAGACCTTCGCGGTCGTACACGTCCAGATAGCTGCGCGCGTCGGGGAACAGCTCGGCCACCCAGCGGATTTCGTCCTGGTTCTCGGCCACATGGGTCTGCATGTAGGTGCCAGGATAGGTCTGGCACAGCAGGCCGGCCATGGCCAGTTGCGCGGACGTGCTGGTGGGGGCAAAGCGCACGGTGACGGCAAAGGCCTGGCGGCCCTGGTCGTGCCAGCGGTCAATCAGGTCGATGCAGTCGCGCTCGGCCTGGACCACGTCGTCGCGCAGGCCGTCGGGGGCGTGGCGGTCCATCAGCACCTTGCCGGTGATCAGGCGCATGCCTTGTGCATCGGCCGCCTCGAACAGGGCTTGCGCACTGACTGTGTGCACAGTGGGGAACACGACCGCGCTGGTGGTGCCATGCGCCCACAGGGCCGACAGGAAACGCTGCGCGCCCACGCGAGACACCTCGGGGTCGGCGTAGCGCTTTTCGGCGGGGAAGGTGTAGGTGTTGAGCCAGTCGAGCAAGGCGGTGCCAAAGCTGGCGATCACGTCGAGCTGCGGGCAGTGCACATGGGTGTCAATGAAGCCGGGCATCAGCAGGCGGCCGCCATGGTCTTCCTGGGTGACATGCTGCCAGCGTGGGGGCAAAGCCTGGGCGGCCGGTTGCACGGCGTGGATGCGGCCGTCTTCGATGAGAACGAGGTGATCCGGGCGCCAGCGCACCCCGGGGGCCTCGTTCGGCAAGGCAAAACCCGGGTCGGCGGTGAAGTCGAGCAAGTCGGCGCGCAGCACACGGCGCATCGACGATTCAATGGCACAAGCGGCGTGGGTCATCGCGACAGGATCGGGGGCATTCATGGTGGCAACGTTGATGGTAGAGCATGCACAGGCCATCGTGCATCACTCAGGTGTCCGCAACTTCGACTCGATTGCGCCCACCTCGCTTGGCACGGTACAGGGCCGCATCTGCCCGGCTGATCAGGGATTGCGCCAACACGCCCCTTGCCGGGCGCAAAATTGCCACACCCAGGCTCACGGTAACGACCGCATGGGCACTGTCCGCATGGGACATGCTCAGGGCTTCAATGGCGGCACGCACGCGCTCGGCGAGGTGCAGCGCGCCTGCTGCGTTCTCGTCGGCCACCAAGATGACAAATTCTTCACCCCCGTAACGCGCCGGCAAATCCCCAGCACGCCGACACTGCTCGGTGAGCACGCGCGCAATGGCCTGCAAGCAATCATCACCGGCCAGATGCCCATAGCGGTCGTTGAACAACTTGAAGTGATCCACATCCACCATGATCAGCGCCAGCGCTTCGCCTGAACGCATGGCACGTGCCCATTCATGCACCAGCATTTCGTCAAAGTGACGTCGGTTGGCCACCCCCGTCAAGCCATCGGTTTGCGACAACTCCGACAACACGCGGTTCGCCTTCTCCAGCTCGGCCGTGCGATCTGCCACCTGGCGTGTCAACTCTTCGGTGTGATCGCGAATCTGTGCCGCCATGTGCCCCAGCGCATGTGACAGCGTCTGCACCTCGGCGATGGCGCTGCCCGCGTTGTGGGGCGTTGACCAGTCACCCCGCCCCAGACGTTGCGCCCACTGACTCAAGCTCACCAGCGGCCGAGCGAGTCGCACACTCAGCAGCCATGCCACCAGCAGGCCACCGGCCATCAGCAGCACAGCCACCAGCAACACATTGCCCAGCAAGCCTTCGCTGGGGGCCGCAAACCGGCTCTGCGGCATGACCACACCAATGGTGATGCTGGGGCCATCAGGCAGTTGATGGGTCCACCAGTCGATCAAATGCCGCTCGCCATCGACTTCACGAAAGGCGCGTCCACGTGGCTGGCCTTGCTCGCGCATGGCCTTGCCTGCGGCCTGAATCACGGCATTGCTGCTGGATGGTGCGCTGATCCGGTCCCCCCCCCGAACCCGTCAGGCGATACACCGGCTCCTTGGTGGAAGATGCCAGCAAATGGCCGTCACGCTCAGCCAGAAAGATCACCCCGCCCATGTCCTGGGTGATGTCCGCCAGCAGCACATTGAGCTGCGACAGCGCCACATCGGCCGTGACCACCCCGATGAAACGCTGCTGCGCATCAACCAAAGGTGCAGACATGCCCATGCCCATGGCATCGTAAGTCCCTGCCTCATCATCAATGGCGTAACGATAGGCCGGATACCACCCCGCACCCTGGCTCGCGACCGCCGCCTTGAACCAGGGCCGGGTTCGGGCATCAAAATGATGATTCCCGCGCGAGATCACCTCACCGCGTCGGTGTGCGTCGTCCACGCGATGAATGTGCATCACCCGCTGCAAGTCAGCGCGGGCTTCGAGCAGGCGCAAGCCCTTGTCCCGACCAACCGGCGGGCGACTCGCTGCCAGGTAATCTCCCTGTGCCGTCCCCACAGAGAGGAAAGTCAGCAAGGGCTGTTGACGAATCTGCAGCAGGAAATTGCGACTGACGGCGGCGGTGTCATTCAAATCCAGTGCACCAGCGCGAAACTGCTCGGCATTGAAGGTCAGAACGCGACTGGGCACCTCAAAAAACTGCACCACCTTGTCATACACGCGCGCACCGACTTCGCTGGCCATTTCTGCCTGAAAGCGCTCAGCGGTACTGACTGCGGTGCGGTACGAAAACCAGCCTTGCACCACCACGGCTGGCAGCACCATGAACAACAGCGCGCCAATGATGATGACTTGCAGGCCCACGCTGCGTTCACTGGAATCGGTCGCATTGGCCGTTGCACGCGAATGCCGTATGCGCACCGCAAGGAAACTCATACCAGCCAGCACCAACGACACCAGCACCCCGCCGATACGGATCGGCCAAGGTCGCCAAGCCTGCGCCAGTGCCTGGGCTTTCGGGTAAGCGGCGATCTGCCACTGTCCTTGCGGCAGGGGCACCGGCACCTTCAGGCTATGGTCGCCATGAAACAAACGGGCATCACCCCAGAACAGTTGGCTCGCTGCATGCCCCCCAGCGTCGGAGGTGATCGCGTAGTCAAACAGCAAAGTGTCAGACTCCAGCCCTGCATCAGCCAACAAGCCTTCAAGCTCGATCGCCACCGAAACAATGCCCAGCAGCGGCCCAGGTTGACCAGCTTTCGGTGCTGCAAACATCGGGATGCGGCTGACCACAGCCAGTCGCTCGCTCTGTACCAGACGCACCGGACCCGTGAGCACGCCCTGACGCCCCTCAATGGCCCGCCGCACACCCGCCATCTGCTCAGGGCGCAGGCGATAGTCCAGTCCCAGGACGGACTCATTGCCACGCACAGGATGAACCCGGGTGACCACCGTGCCTTGCGACACAGTCAAATTGACGATGTGCCGGTGTCGCGCGCGCGTTTCAGTCGCCATGCGCTGCCACTGAGCCTCATCCAGGGGCACCTGGCTGGCCACGCGAGCCGACAGCTCTTTGCTCAACTGCAGCACATCCGCCAGCAACAGTGACAGACGCTGACTCGCCACCGCCAGTTGCGCGCTGGTGTCCTCGCGCACGGACTGCTCGGCACGGCGTTGCCCGTACAAATCCACCCCCAGCGTGAGCATCAACCCCAGCAGGAAAACCAGCCATGCCTGGACAAATGAGGGACGGAGCATGTTCATTGTGATTCAGTGTATGCACAAACACCGTGTCCGCACAGACACGCCGCATGTACGCCCTCAGGGTTCATCAGACTTATCCCCGCATCCTGTGGACAACCTTGTTGGCAAGCCTGGGGTTTCAGGGTTTCCCACGGGGAAAGCACTTGGAATGCCTCAAAATAAGGCAATCCTGTGACAGATTGCGGTTTTCGGACAAAGCAGCGCTGTCACGGCACCTCACTACACTTCACCCATGCCCCTGCACACACCAAGTCTGGCCGCTGCCGCTGCCGCGATGGCCCTGATCCTGGCGGTCAACGTATTCCTGGCCAGCCTCAGCCCACGGCGTGATGCCCTGCCTGCTGTCGCCTTGGGCCTGCTGCTCAGCGCCCTCTCCTTTGCCTGCGCAGCCGGTGAAGGCCTGCTACCGGACTGGGTCACCGAGGGGCTCATCCCCGTCAGCCAGGCCTTGGCCATGTCGTGCTACACCTGGGGCCTGTTGCGCTTGCGTGCCAGCACTGCGCCTGCGCACTGGTTGAAGCTGCTGGTGTTACCGGCTTTGATGGGTGCGCTCATGTTTTTGCTGAACACCCTGCCCACGGCACGTGCCCTGTCGCACGACGCCGTGCTCATCGTTCAATGTGCGGTGCTGTTGATCTGGCACCAGCAGACCACCCCGAAACCAACCGGGCGCGCGCACCACCTCCTGACGCTGGGTGCAGCGCTGGGCATGCTGGTGATCATGCTGCATGCTGGGCACATCCTCCAAGGCACCACCCCCACGTCAGAGCCGCTCGCGCTTTCACGCCACGAAGGTTTGAGCCTGGCAAGCCAGTGGCTGCTGGCTTTCGTTCCCGCACAAGCACTGCTGCTCATGTCTCGCGAGCACCGTGACCTGGCCCTGCAAAACCTGGCGCTGCTCGACCCCCTCACGGGCATTGCCAACCAACTCGCCATTGTCGAGCGTGCCGCCGCCGAGGTGGACCAGGCCCGACGCTCCGGTTCGCCATTGACCATCGTGCTGATCGAGATCGACCAATTCGCAGCCTTGCGGACACGCCAGAGTCGCGGCACGGTCGATGCAGCCCTGCAGCACACGGCGGTTTACCTGGCCCAGCGCATCCGCCGGTCTGACAGTGTGGGTCGCCATGGCGATCACGCCTTCTTGATGCTCCTGCCCAACACCCCGACGCCTGGGGCGCGTCACATGCTGCGCGCCTTGCGTGAATCCCGGTTGGATGCGCCTGGGCCCAACAAAGGGGCCGATACGCTGCCCCTGAGCATCAGCATGGGTCTGTGGTGCAGTGTACCCAGTCCACGCGACACCGCCGAAGATCTGATCGCACGAGCCGCCACCGCCTTGCAAGCAGCACAGGAAACCGGTACCAACCGCAT
Source organism: Aquabacterium sp. (assembly GCA_017994835.1). GTDB lineage: Bacteria > Pseudomonadota > Gammaproteobacteria > Burkholderiales > Burkholderiaceae_C > Aquabacterium. The sequence continues at coordinate 26,790 of JAGOKC010000009.1, forward strand.
GCGTGTCGCGGGTTGAACCCCCGTCAAGACCCGGCACCATGTCATCCCCCATGCACTGCGCCATCCAACGCGGCACCCCGGCCTACTTGCGCGCCAACCTTGCGCTGTTCCTGGCTGGGTTTGCCACCTTCTCCCTGCTGTACTGCGTCCAGCCCCTGCTGCCCGCCTTCGCCAGAACCTTTCAGGTCAGCCCGGCCGAAAGTTCACTGGCTCTGTCCCTGTCCACCAGCCTGCTGGCCTTTGCGATCCTGATTGCGGCCATCATCTCGTCGAGCGTCAAACGCCGGATGCTGATGGGCACGTCAATGGTGCTGGCCTCGGTGCTCAACATCGTGGCGGGTCTGGTGCCCGACTGGCACGCCCTGCTGGCCTCACGTGCGCTCTCGGGTCTGGTGCTGGGCGGAGTTCCTGCCGTGGCCATGGCCTACCTGGCCGAAGAAATCGACCACCGAGGCCTGGGCATGGCCATGGGCCTGTATGTGGCCGGCACGGGCGTGGGAGGCCTGTTCGGACGCATTGCCGCAGCCAGTCTCAGTGAACATTTCGACTGGCATGTCGCCATGCTGGTGCTGGGCATCGTCAACCTGCTCACGGCCGTCGGTTTCATCGCCCTGTTGCCTGCCTCGCGCAACTTCACACCGCGCCCACCCCAGGGACTGCGCCACCACCTCGGCCTGTGGGGCGCGCACCTGCGCCAGCCAGGCCTGCCGCGCCTGTTCCTCATGAGCTTTACTGTGATGGGTTGCTTCGTCACCGTCTATAACTACGTGGGCTTTCACCTCATGCAGGCACCCTATCTGCTCAGCCAGACGCAGATCGGCATCGTCTTCATGGCCAACATCTTTGGCATTGTGTCCTCGTCGGTGGCCGGTGGTCTGGCCGACCGTCACGGTCGCGCGCCAGTTCTCATCGTGGGCATCGCCTGGATGCTGCTGGGCTTGGCCCTGAGCCTGCACACGCACCTGGCAGTGCTGCTGCTGGGCGTGGTGGTGCTCACGGCCGGCTTCTTCATTGCGCATGCCGTGGCCAGCGCCTGGGTGGGGCGACTGGCGCAAGGCTCCAAGGGCCACGCCTCCTCGCTGTACCTGCTCACCTACTACATCGGCTCCAGCACCATGGGCTCGGTGGGCGGCTGGTTCTGGGAATACGGCCACTGGCCCGGCGTGGCGGCGCTGGGCGGGGCGCTCATGCTGCTGGCACTGGGCGTGGCGATCAGCCTGCGGCCGCTCGACAACAAAGGCCCGGCCACCGCGTCAGACCAGACGCACGCCGGCAACCCGAACAGGACCTGACGATCTGGCGCAGGCACACCGCCTGGATTCGGTCAATCCGAAGCACAACAGAAAGCCCTCATAACTTAGCCAGGGCTAACAGCAAGTGATTGATTTAACTATGCACTAGCGCATAGAATCTTCTCAAAAATCATTTCAAAACTTGCCTGACACCCTCTGCCATGCGCCCCCCTCTGCAAGCGGCACGCGATCAACTGCCCAGCGTGCTGGGCCGCCAACCCGGCATCAGTGCGCCCGATCTGGCCGCGCAACTGGGCGTGAGCGTGCCGACCTTGCACCGGCTTTTGCAAGAACAAGCCGCGCACATCGTCAGCGCCGGCAAGGCCCGCCGCACCCGCTACGCGCTGCGCCGCCCGCTGCGCGGCGACCTGCACGACCTGCCGCTGTACGAAGTTAGCCACGAAGGCCGCATCGAGCAGATCGGCACGTTGTCAGCGCTGCACCCCCAGGGCAGCTGCCTGCACCTGAGCCTCCCCCCCGGCCATCAAGCCTGGCCCTTGCCTGACGAGGCCCGAGACGGCTGGTGGGACGGCCTGCCCTACCCGCTCTACGACATGCGCCCCCAAGGCTATATGGGACGCCAGTTCGCCCGCGCCGAGCACCAACAACTGGGCGTCCCCGCCGCGCCCAACGAATGGAGTGACAATGACATCCTCCACGTGCTGCGCCAGCGCGGCCACGACCTCAGTGGCAACCTGATCCTGGGCGAGACCGCCTGCGCGCTGTGGCAGCAAGCCCACCAGCGCCCATCCATGCCTTTGGACGAGAACGCCGTCGGCCCCACCTATGCCCAACTGGCCGAAGACGCGCTCGCCAGCGGCGTGGCCGGCTCCAGCGCGGCAGGTGAGTTCCCGAAGTTCGCCGCACGCCGCACCTTGCCAGGCAGCCTCACCCCGCATGTGCTGGTGAAGTTCTCCGGTGCCGACGCCTCGCCTGCTGTCACCCGCTGGTCTGATTTGCTGGTGTGCGAGCACTTGGCCCTCATGCAAGCGGCCACGCTGCCCGGCTTGCACAGCGCACACAGTCGCATCGTGCAGCACGCCGGTCGCACCTTCCTGGAGCTGGAGCGCTTCGACCGCCACGGCGAATGGGGCCGCAGCCGCCTGTCCAGCCTCGACAGTCTGCAAGGTGCCTTCCTGGGGGAGCGCAGCACCGAATGGCCCCTGCTCGCCGCGCGCCTGGTCACCTTGAAGCTGCTGTCGCCGCAGGACGCCGATCGCGTCAGCGTGTTGTGGTGGTTCGGCCGCCTGATTGGCAACACCGACATGCACCTGGGCAACCTCAGCTTTGTGCCCGGCCCCACGCTGCAGCTGGCACCCGCCTACGACATGCTACCCATGATGTACGCCCCCTTGCCCGGCGGCGAAGTGCCCCCCCGCGCGTTTCAGCCCGACTGGCCCTTGCCCCCGCAGCGCCAGGCTTGGCAAACCGCCTGTGCTGCCGCTCTGGCTTTCTGGCGCACCGCGTCGGCCGACCCGCGCATCAGCGCGCCCTTCCGCCAACTGTGCGAGGCCAACGCCCGCACCCTTGAGCATGTCGCGCCCCAAGTCTGACTACACCCCGCCCACGCGCCAGGGCGTCAGCCCCAGCACCGTGGCGCTGCCCAGCGGCCCTTGGGCCACGGTGCTCGACTTTCTGAGCGAACGCATCCCGGCGGTGTCCCGCGCAGACTGGGCTCAGCGCATGAGCCAGGGCGAGGTGCTCGACCCACAAGGCCACCCCGTCACGCCTGATGCGGCGTACCGCCCGCAGACCAAGCTCTACTACTGGCGCGCCCTGCCCTTCGAGCACCCGGTGCCCTTCGAAGAAACCGTGGTCTTTCAGGACGACTTCCTGGTCGTCGCCGACAAACCGCACTTCCTGTCCGTCACCCCCAAGGGTCGCTACCTGCAAGAGACGCTGCTGGTGCGCCTCAAGCGCAAGCTCGGCATCGACACGCTGGTGCCCATGCACCGCATCGACCGCGAAACGGCGGGCCTGGTCGCCTTCACCATCCAGCCGCACACCCGCCACGCCTACCAGGCCCTGTTCCGCGACAAGACCGTGCGCAAAACCTACGAGGCGATCGCCCCGTGGCGCGCCGATCTGAGCCTGCCCATGGTCCGCCGCAGCCGTCTGGCCGAAAGCGAGCGCTTCATGGCCATGCACGAGGTCGAAGGTGAGCCCAACGCCGAAACCGCCATCGAGCTGATCGACCGGCGCGGCCACTGGGGCCACTATCGCCTGCTGCCCGTGACCGGCCAGAAACACCAGTTGCGCGCCCACCTCAACGCGCTCGGCATCCCCATCCTGCACGACCAGATCTACCCGGAGCTGCAACCGGCCCTGCCGCCCGAGGTTGCCCCGGACTTCAGTCAGCCGTTGCAATTGCTGGCCCGCATGCTGGCCTTCACCGACCCCATCACCGGCGAGGAACGCACCTTTGAAAGCCCATGCCGCCTGAGCCTGGACATCATCGACACACTGCCCGACTGATCCGTCTCAAAACACCCCCAGCGCCAACCCCGCCGCCAACGACTCACCCAGCGCCCGACAGCGCTCAAGCTCTTCCGGCGCAATCTGCTTGAGGGTCAGAATCGCCTCCGGCGTCTGCGCATGGGTGCACACAATCAACGGCTCGGCCACGGCTTTCAGCCGCCAACCCGTGGCGATGCGCTCAATCTGCCGCGCCGCGTTGTGCCCATCGCTGCCCGCGCAGATCAGGCTGGCATACGGCCGTCCATTGACCCGATCCAGCACTGGGTAGTAACTGCGGTCAAAAAAATCTTTCAACTGCCCGCTGATCGCCGCCAGGTTCTCCGGCGTCGCAAAGATCAAGCCGTCGGCCGCCAGCACATCGTCCGGCCCGGCCTGCGAGGCATGCAGCAACCGCACCGCCACCTCGCCTTCCGCAGCCGCGCCTGCGCGCGCAGCCTCGGCCATCTGGCGCGTGCCATCGGTCAGCGAGTGATACACGATCAACAAAGTCTTCACAGGCATGGCGTGCGGGGGCGCTTGGCTTCAGGCATGCACACAGCATAGACTCAAACACTGTTGCTCATCTTTCCAACCTGTCCTGACCGCCTCTGTCCATGCCCCTGTCCGACCACTACCAGCTCACCGGCTCCGGCTCGCCCATCGTCTTCGTGCATGGCTCCTACGCCACCACGTCCACCTGGAAGAAGATGATCGAGCAACTGTCGGCCCAGCACACCTGCATCGCCATCAAGCTGCCGGGCCACTGCGGCACGCCCGATCCACAAGACTTCGACGCCCCTACCATCGAGACCGAGCTGAGCCTCATCGAAGACGTGGTGCGCTCGCTCACCGACGAGCCCATTCACCTCGTCGGGCACTCCTATGGCGGCGTGGTCGCGCTGTCCCTGGCGCTCAAAGGCTCCTTGCCCATCCGTGAGCTGACACTGCTCGAACCGGTCGCCGCCTGGGTGCTGCAAACCATGGGCGACGCTGACATGCAGGCCCAGGTCGATGCCTTTGTGCAGGACTACCGGCAAAATGTGGCCAGGCAGGTGCCCTACGCCTGCGCCCAGGTCATCGACTTCTGGGGGGGCGGCAACGAGTTCGAAGCCCTGCCCGCCTTCGTCAAGGACATGATGGTGCCGCTCACCGCCAACAACCTGCGCCACTGGGACCTGTGCACCCAGATCCGCCACACGCGTGACGAACTGGCCCAGCTCGCCATCCCCACCCGCATCGTCTGCGGCACGCGCTCCAATGAAGTGGCTCACGCCATCGCCGACCATCTGGACAGCGTGCTGCCCCTCAGCAGTCGCTACGACATCGAAGACGCCAGCCACGCCATGGTCAACAGCCACCCGGACGACTGCATCTTCATCCTGCAAGACCCGGTCGAGGTGTACTGAGGCAAGCTCACACCCTCACCGTGAGGGCCTTGCGCCCCGGTGCGGCGACTCAACACCCAGTCAGCCGCGCTGCGCCATCGCCTCACCCATTCGGATCGCACCAGCCGACGCCCAGGCAGGGTTGAAGCGCAAATCCCCCTTGGGGAACAGCATCACCACGGTCGAGCCAAGCAAGAAGCGGCCCATCTCGTCCCCCTTCTTGAAGGCGATCTGCTCCTCGTCATAGCGCCATTCGCGCACCCGCTTGCTGCGCGGCGGATTCACCACGCCGTGCCACACCGTGGCCATGCTGCCCACAATCGTCGCACCCACCAGGGTCAGCACAAATGGCCCCTGTGCCGACTCGAACACGCACACCACACGCTCGTTACGGGCAAACAAACCGGGCACACCACGCGCCGTCGCCGGGTTCACTGAAAACAGATCGCCGGGCACATAAATCATCCGCATCAGGCGTCCATCACAAGGCATGTGGATGCGGTGATAGTCCTTGGGACTCAGATACAGCGTCGCAAAGTACCCGTCGTCAAAGCGCTGAGCCAATTGCGCATCACCACCCACCAGCGTGGTGGTTGAATAGTCATGCCCCTTGGCCTGGAAAATCTGGTCACGGCGAATCGGCCCGATCTGGCTGATGGCCCCGTCCACCGGGCTGATCAGATCGGCATCGGCCAGCGGTCGCGCGCCCGACCTCAAAGGCCTTGAAAAGAACTCATTGAAGGTCGGATAGCTGGCGATGTCCGGATTGGCCGCCTCGGCCATGTTCACGCCATAGCGGCCCACAAACCAACGGATGAAACGCGTGGTCAGCGCTCCACCGCGCGCCGAAGCGCCCACGCCGGCCAATGCGGTCAAGGCGTGCTTGGGCAGCACATACTGAGACAAGACAAAAAGACGATCCGACACGCGTCCACCCCGTTCAAACAACAAGGATCGCATTCTAGGCGGCATGATATGTTCAGCCCACCCCTGCCTTTTATACCGAGCACTGCCATGACGCGCCCCTTGACGCCCGAAGAAGCCCGAGTCCTTGCCGTGCTGGTAGAGAAACAGCACACCGTCCCTGACAGCTACCCGCTGTCGCTCAACGCCCTCACCCTGGGTTGCAACCAGAAAACCGCCCGCGATCCGGTCATGCAACTCAGCGAGGCCGAGGTGCTGGATGCGGTCAACGGCCTGCGCGAACTCAGCCTCGTCAACGAAGTCAGCGGCAACCGCGTGGTGCGCTTCGATCACAACGCGGCCCGTGGCCTGGGCGTGCCCAGTCAGGCTGCTGCCCTGCTCACGCTCTTGATGCTGCGTGGTCCACAGACCGCCGCCGAGTTGCGCCTGCACACCGAGCGCCTGCACCGCTTTGCAGACGTCTCCTCGGTCGAGGCCTTCCTTGACGAACTGGCCACCAAAGAGCCGCCACGCGTCATCAAACTCCCACGTGCACCCGGTGCGCGCGAATCCCGCTGGGCTCATCTGCTGTGCGGCGACATGGTGGCGTCCGCCTACCCAGACACCGCACCCGAACACGCCCACGCCACACTTCAGGACTCCGTCACCACCGAACTTCTCGCCGAGGTCGCCAGCATGCGAGAGACGCAAGCACGCATGGAAACCGAGATCGCATCGCTGCGCCAACTCGTCACCCGCCTGGCCACCGAACTGGGTCTGGACACCGGCACACCCAACTGATCAACCAGACCGAACGAAAACCCTGCGATCCATCTGCAACCTGGCAGATTTGACCCGCCTCAAAAACAAGACCCGCGCACTTACAAAAGCAGACACTTGCATGCGACACGCCCAGTGCTGCGCCACTATGATGTTCGCCGTCTGGCCCTCAGATCATGCGAAAGCAGCTACCCCTGTCAGCGCAGGCGTTGTTTTTTGAAGGTCTCTCACCCCCGATACATTCAAAAAATACACACGCAGGAGCCCAAGCATGAAAGTGCTGCTGATCGACGACCATCCCCTGATCCTGGCTGCCTTGCAGTCCGTCATCCAAGGCCTCGGAGACGGCGTCACTGTCTCAGCCGCCGACAGCGGTCGCAGCGCCCGCGAAACCCTGCGCAAGGATCCCAGCTACGACCTGGTGCTGCTTGACCTGCACCTGGGCGATGCCGACGGCTTTGATCTGCTGGGCGAATTGCGTGCCCGCTACCCCGCTCTGCCCGTGGTCGTCATCTCCGCGTCCGATCGCACCAGCGACGTCATCCGCGCCATTGACATGGGTGCCATGGGCTTCGTTCCCAAACGCGCCACCAACGAAACCCTGGTCGAAGCCCTGCAACAAGTCATCTCTGGCGGTGTTTACGTCCCGCCCATGAGCATGGGCAGCGAACAAGGTGCGCAACTCAGCAGTTCCCCGCAAGCACGGCAGGTTCAGCAAGAAGCACGCGACTCGGGCTTCCAGACCATGCCCTCCCTGCACCAGTTGGGCCTCACCCCCCGCCAGACCGATGTGTTGCACCTGCTCCTGAAAGGCCAACCCAACAAACTCATCGCCCGTGAACTGGGTCTGTCGGTTGAAACCGTCAAGGATCACGTGGCCGCCGTACTGCGATCCCTCGGCGTGAGCTCACGCACCCAGGCCGTGATCGCCGTCAGCCAGATCCTGCAGCGGCAAAACGGCCTGCAGCACAGCAGCGCCTGGCACGCCCGCTGAACACGATGATGACGGGCTCCCAGCCCCTCACCGCCGCCAGCGCCATGCACGGTGCCAGCCCAGGGTCGCAATCCAACGATCTGGCCTTGGCGCAAGACAGCGTTCGCCTCGTCTATCGCCAGACCAGTGCGGCGCTGATGGGGCACTTCCTGGGATGCCTGGTCATCACCCTCGTCTATTGGAACCACGCACCCCGCGCGTGGTTGTGGGGCTGGAGCGCCAGCTTCGCCCTGCTGTGGGTGGTCCGCTTCATCAACCTGCTCGGCCACGACCAGGCCATCCGGCAAGGCCCCATTGACGCCAACCGCTGGCTCTCCCGCTGGAACACCGGTGCCGTCATCGGTGCAGGCTTGTGGAGTGTGGCCGCTGTGCTGTTCTACCCCTACGGCGATCACTTCGAGCGCACAGCGCTCATGCTCACGATTTACTCGTTTGCCATCGGTGCCGTGCCGTACATGTCCTCCCAGCCCAAACTGTTTCTGGTCTGCATGGGCCTGTACTTCATCCCCATGATCGCGCGCACCGCCCTGCTGGGCAGTGCCGACAACCTCTACCTCGCAGGCATCTGGTCACTCATGTGCCTGTGTACCCTGGCCATGGGTCGGGCCTTCTACAACATGTTTGGTGAAATGGTGGACCTGCGCGTGCACACCCAGCAACTCGCCCAACGCTTGCGCACCGAAATGGCAGCGGCCGAAAGCGCGCAACACCAGGCCGAGCTCGCCAACCGCGCCAAAACCCAGTTCTTTGCCGCCGCCAGCCACGACCTGCGCCAGCCCCTGCATGCCCTGGGCCTGTTTGCCGAGGCTCTACGCCAACGCTGCAAGGACGATGAAGTGGCCCACCTCGTCCACAGCATCAACAGCTCTGTCGATGCCCTCGAAGGCCTGTTCAGTGAACTGCTCGACATCACCAAGATCGACACGGGCGGCATTGACCTCCAGCCCGAGCACTTCCCAATGCGCAACCTGTTCGAGCGTCTGCGACTGAACTTCGAACCCACCGCCTTCGAAAAAGGACTGTCCCTGCGCTTTCACGGTGTCCGCCATCACGCCTACGCCGACCCGATGGTCATCGAACGCATCTTGCGCAACCTCATCTCCAACGCCATCCGCTACACCGAAGACGGCGGCGTGCTGGTCAGCTGCCGCACGCGTGGACAGCACCTGTGCCTGCAAGTCTGGGACAGTGGCATCGGCATACACACCAAAGAGCAAGACCGCATCTTCGAAGAGTTCTACCAGACCCGCAGCACCCGCCCCCTCGAACCCCACCACCGCAAAGGCCTGGGCCTGGGCCTGGCCATCGTCAAACGCCTGGCCACGCTCATGGAAGCACCGCTGACCCTGCGCTCCCGCGTCGGCCACGGCACCGTTTTCACCCTGCTGCTGCCCATCGGCAAACCCGTGCGGGCACCGGTGATCAGCACCTCGTCTTCAAACCGCAACCCCCTCACCCTCGACCGCCGTCACATCGTGATCGTCGAAGACGAACCCTCTGTCGCCGAGGGCCTGGAAATTCTGCTCAAGGGTTGGGGAGCCAGTGTCAGCGCCTTCGACACCCTTGAAGCCGTGGGTGCCTGGGCCGCCCACACCAACGTGCAACCCGACCTGCTCATCGCCGACTACCGCCTACCTGAACAGCGCACCGGCATCGACGTCATCCACCTCATGCGGGAACGCTTTGGTCCAAACCTGCCCGTCATCATGGTCACCGGCAGCACCATGAGCGGCCACGAAACCGAAGCCCGCAGCGAAGACTTCCACCTGCTGCTCAAGCCGGTGGTCCCCACCCGCCTGCGGGCCCTGATCGCCTTCAAACTCGGGCAGCGCTGACCCCGGTCTCAGCCCCCACACAGCGCGCGACGCGCCTCGGCATACTCAACCTTCAGACGCGCCACCAACTCCGCCGCAGGCAGCACCTGCTTGACGGCACCAATGCCCTGCCCCGAACCCCAGATGTCCTTCCACGCCTTGGCCTGCTGGGCATCGCGATCACTGCCAAACGTCATCTGGCTGGGGTCCCCTTCGCCCAGATTCTCCGGGTCCAGCCCCGCCTTGACGATCGAGCCGCGCAGGTAGTTGCCATGCACCCCAGTGAACTTGCTGCTGTACACCACGTCGGCACTGCTGCTGTCCACAATCATCTGCTTGTAAGCCTCAGCCGCACGTGCCTCCTCGGTGGCAATGAAGGCCGAACCGATGTAAGCAAAGTCCGCCCCCATCGCCTGCGCCGCCAAAATGGAGCGGCCATGCGCGATCGAGCCTGACAAGGCCAGCGGGCCGTCAAACCACTCACGGATTTCCTGCACCAGCGCAAACGGGCTGGTTGTCCCGGCATGGCCACCCGCCCCCGCTGCCACCGCAATCAGGCCATCGGCACCCTTCTCGATTGCCTTGTGCGCAAACCGGTTGTTGATGATGTCGTGCATCACGATGCCACCCCAGCCATGCACCGCCTGGTTCACGTCTTCACGCGCGCCCAGCGAGGTGATCACGATGGGCACCTTGTACTTCGCGCACAAGACCATGTCGTGCTCCAAGCGGTCATTGCTCTTGTGCACGATCTGGTTGATGGCAAACGGGGCCGCCGGCTGATCCGGATGCGCCCGATCCCAGGCCGCCAGGGTCTCGGTGATCTCGGCCAGCCAGTCCTCCAACTGCTCGGCGGGACGGGCATTGAGTGCAGGCATCGACCCCACCACACCCGCCTGACACTGCGCAATCACCAGCTTGGGGTTGCTGATGATGAACAAAGGCGAGGCGATGACCGGAAAAGGCACACACTTCAAAACATCGGGCAAAGCCATGAAAGCTCCTCGAAATGAAAATGCCCTCACCGGCCAGAACCGAATGAGGGCATCGGATGTGTCGTTCAATCCCGCAGGGTGATTGTCCGACAACTCAGCGGCTTACCGCTCAGAACGCTTCCAGCGGCATCGCCGTCACGCTCTCACCACCGTGGAGGATGGTGTCACGCAAAGACGCGACGCGTGCCAGGATGTGATCGCCGTAGAAACGGGCCGTGGCGATCTTCGCTGTCATGAAAGCAGCCTCTTCACCAGCAGCCAGCTTGTCCTCGGCCACGATCAGCGAGCGACCCATCTGCCAGCCAGCCACCAGATTGGCGGTCAGCATCAGGTAAGGCACCGAGCCCGCAAACACGGCGTTCGGATTGCTCTTGACGTTGGCAAGCACGAAGTCCACCACCTGCAGGAACGACTCACGTGCGGCCTTCAACTGGGTAGCCAGCTTCTTGCCTGCGGCACTGTCGCGGGCAGTCAACTGAGCTTCCACTGCAGCAATCTGAGCTGCCACGGCCTTGGCCATGGCACCACCATCACGCGCCGTCTTGCGACCCACCAGGTCATTGGCCTGGATGGCCGTGGTGCCTTCATAGATCGGCAGGATGCGGGAATCGCGATAGTACTGAGCGGCCCCGGTTTCTTCGATGAAGCCCATGCCACCGTGCACCTGAACACCCAGCGAAGTCACTTCCACAGAGTTCTCGGTACTGAAACCCTTGATCAGCGGCACCAGGAATTCATAGAACGCCTGCGCCTTCTGAGCCTCTTCGGGATTAGGGTTGTGGTGAGCGTTGTCATACGCCGCAGCACCCACCAGAGCCATTGCACGTGCGCCTTCGATCAGGGCACGCATGGTCATCAGCATGCGCTGCACGTCAGGGTGATGGATGATGGCCACCGACTCCTTGGCCGAACCGTCCACCGGACGCGACTGCACACGGTCCTTGGCATAGCCCACAGCGTGCTGGTAGGCGCGCTCGGACACAGCAATACCCTGCATACCCACGTCATAGCGGGCCGCGTTCATCATGATGAACATGTACTCCAGGCCACGGTTTTCTTCGCCCACCAGATAGCCAATGGCACCCGGGCCCACGTCGCCCTTGTCATCGCCATACACCAGCACCGCGGTCGGCGAGGCCTTGATGCCCAGCTTTTCTTCGATGGAAGCGCAGTACACGTCGTTGCGCTGGCCCAGCGAGCCGTCGGCATTGACCATGAACTTCGGCACCACGAACAGCGAGATGCCCTTCACGCCCTCGGGCGCATCGGGGGTACGCGCCAGCACCAGGTGAATGATGTTCTCCACCATGTCGTGCTCACCATAGGTGATGAAGATCTTCTGGCCGGAGATGCGGTACGTGCCGTCATCCTGCTTCACAGCCTTGGAGCGCACCAGGGCCAGGTCCGAACCGGCTTGCGGCTCGGTCAGGTTCATCGTGCCCGTCCACTTGCCCGATACCATGTTGGGGATATAGCGGGTCTTGAGTTCATCGCTGCCCGCCGTCAGCAGGGCCTCGATGGCACCACCGGTCAAGATGGAGCACAGCGAGAAGCTCAGGTTGGCGGCCATCGTCTGCTCGACGCAAGCGGCACCAATGATCTTGGGCAGGCCCTGGCCGCCGTACTCCAGCGGTTGCCCCAGACCTTGCCAGCCACCCTCGGCCAGCGCCGCGTAAGCTTCCTTGAAACCCTTGGACGCACGCACGACACCGTTGTCCCACGAACCGTGGTCCTGGTCACCCGACCAGTTCAGAGGTGCAACCACACCCTCATTGAACTTGGCAGACTCTTCCAGCACAGCCTGGGCAGTTTCATAACCAGCATCTTCGAAGTCGGGAATGGTGGCAACCTGATCGATGCCAGCGAGCTCCTTCATGCAGAAGAGCTGATCTTTGACGGGAGCGCGAAAACTCATGGTGTTCTCCGATAAACGAAAAGGGCGCCCCGAAAGACGCCCCCGAAGGCTCAATGATGCAGACCGAAGCCTGACATCTCGCCCAGATTACAGTGCCTTGACCAGTTCGGGGACAGCAACGAACAGGTCAGCTTCCAGACCGAAATCGGCCACCTGAAAGATGGGGGCTTCGGGATCCTTGTTGATGGCCACGATGACCTTCGAATCCTTCATGCCGGCCAAGTGCTGAATGGCACCCGAGATACCGCAAGCGATGTACAGCTGCGGTGCCACGATCTTGCCAGTCTGGCCCACTTGCCAGTCGTTTGGTGCATAGCCAGCGTCCACAGCGGCGCGTGAAGCACCCAGGGCAGCGCCCAGCTTGTCAGCCAGAGGAGGCAGCACTTCGTTGAACTTGTCAGCCGAACCCAGGGCACGGCCACCGGACACGATGATCTTGGCAGCGGTCAGCTCAGGACGCTCGGACTTGGTCACTTCGCGACCCACGAACGACGAGGAACCTGCATCGGCCACAGCAGCCACGGACTCCACGGCAGCAGAACCACCCGTGGTGGCAGCCGCGTCAAAGGCGGTCCCGCGAACGGTCAGCACCTTGACGGCATCAGCCGATTGCACGGTGGCAATGGCGTTACCGGCGTAGATGGGACGCTCGAAGGTGTCAACGGACACCACCTTGGTGATTTCCGAAATCTGACCCACATCCAGCTTCGCAGCCACGCGAGGGGCGATGTTCTTGCCCGAAGCGGTGGCTGGGAAAACGATGTGGCTGTAGCCCGATGCCACGGCCAACACCTGGGCAGCCAGGTTCTCAGCCAGGCCATCGGCCAGGTGAGCGGCATCAGCGTGCAGCACCTTGGCGACACCCGCGATCTGGGCCGCAGCAGCAGCGGCAGCACCGGCATTGGAGCCAGCGACCAGCACGGTCACATCGCCGCCCAGAGCCTTGGCAGCAGTCACGGCATTGAGGGTCGCAGACTTGATGGCGTTGTTGTCGTGTTCAGCAATAACGAGAGCGGTCATGTCTTGTCTCCTCAGATCACTTTGGCAACGTTCTTCAGCTTGTCAACCAAGGTGGCCACGTCAGGCACCTTGATACCAGCAGAACGCTTGGCCGGCTCGACCACGCTCAGGGTCTTGATACGGGGGGCCACGTCCACGCCCAGATCCGCCGGTTTGACGGTTTCCAGGGGCTTCTTCTTGGCCTTCATGATGTTGGGCAACGTCACGTAGCGGGGCTCGTTCAGACGCAGGTCGGTCGTGACCACGGCGGGCAACGACAGGGACACTGTTTCCAGACCGCCATCGACTTCGCGGGTGACATTGACCTTGCCGCCAACCACTTCAACCTTGGAGGCGAAAGTGCCCTGGGGCAGATTTGCCAGCGCTGCCAGCATCTGGCCAGTCTGGTTGCTGTCGTCGTCAATCGCTTGCTTGCCCAGAATGATCAACTGGGGCTGTTCCTTGTCCACCAGCGCCTTGAGCACCTTGGCCACGGCCAGAGGCTGCATTTCAACGTCGGTTTCAACCAGAATGCCGCGATCTGCGCCGATGGCCATGGCCGTGCGCAGGGTCTCCTGGCATTGAGCCGAACCAATCGAGACAGCGATGATCTCCGTAACCACGCCCTTTTCCTTCAGGCGGGTAGCCTCTTCAACGGCGATTTCGTCGAAGGGATTCATGGACATCTTGACATTGGCGATGTCGACACCAGAGCCGTCAGACTTCACGCGAACTTTCACGTTGTAGTCCACAACCCGCTTGACCGGAACCAGAACCTTCATGCGATGTTCTCCTGCGTCATGAGGAAGTTGAGTAAAAATTTGCCGCGCTTAAAAAAGCACGATCGTTCGATTCTAGCGTGACTTCGGGGTTCGTGAACCCCTCAAGCTCGCAAAAGACAGACAATACGCGAGTTCCTGTTGAGCGCCGTCCGCGAGAAGGCCGTTTTTTGCGCCATGTCAGTCCCAGCCTCTGTTCCAGACACCCTCGACACCCCCAAAAAACAAGGGTTGCATCGTCGCATCGGCGTCTTCGACTCCGGACTGGGTGGCCTCTCGGTGCTGCGCGCCCTGCACCAATACCTGCCTTTGGCCGAGATGTTGTACGTGGCCGACTCAGGTCACGCGCCCTACGGCGAAAAAGACACGGCACACATCATCGCCCGCAGTGAGTACATCACCAACTTCCTGCTGGAGCAAGGGGCTCAGGCCATCGTGATCGCATGCAATACGGCGACAGCGGCGGCGGCACAACACTTGCGCACACGCTGGCCCGACGTTCCCATCATGGGCGTGGAGCCAGGCGTCAAGCCGGCTGTGGCGCACTCCATCCACGGACGCATTGGCGTGCTGGCAACACCGGGCACCTTGGCCAGTCCAAAATTTCAGCAACTGGTGGAGCGACACGGCCGCAGCGCCGAGATCACACTGCAAGCTTGCCCGGGATTGGCCAAAGAAATTGAAGGCGGAGAGTTGGACACCCCACGGCTGCGCGAACTCGTTGCCCAATTTGCCCACCCCCTGCAGGACGCAGGCTGTGACACAGTGGTGCTGGGGTGTACGCACTACCCTTTTGTGCGCACCCTGTTCGAAGAGTTTTTGGGACCAGAGGTGCAGATCATCGACACCTCTGATGCCGTAGCACGGCATGTCGCCCGCATGGTGAGCGAGTTACCAGCCTACCCGGCCAACACGCGAGATGCACAACCGGATGCCACAACAGATGGTCACATTCGCTTCTGGAGCAGCGGCCAGCCGGCACACCTGAGTCAGATCGTGCAACGCTGGTTCAACCTGTCGTGCCAAGTGCATGCGCTACCTTGAGGCGACTGGCTGCCACATTGGCCCAGCTCAGCGAACCGATGCGCAAACAAAAAGGGAGCCCGTGAGAACAGGCTCCCTTTGGAGATGTGGAGCGGGATAAGAGACTCGAACTCTCGACCTATACCTTGGCAAGGTATCGCTCTACCAACTGAGCTAATCCCGCATGTGTTGCCTGATTTGACAACGCTCGCCTGACTTGTGTCTTGATCGATTTGGTGCATCGATCAGCGAAGAACGACATTATGCCTGTGTTTCGCACCCTTTTGCAAGAGTGTTGCGAACTTTCATCATGACCAGGGTGATTGCACCACCGCGCGCAACTCATGCGCCACCCTGGTGCCCGCGTCGTCTTACACTCTCGCCCACACCAGCCCTGGTGGTGAAATCGGTAGACACAGCGGACTTAAAATCCGCCGACGCCAAAACGTCGTGCCCGTTCGAGTCGGGTCCGGGGCACCAAAGCAAAAGGGAGTCCATTTTCATGGACTCCCTTTGAATTGGAGCGGGATAAGAGACTCGAACTCT
>JAGOKC010000077.1 GCA_017994835.1 Aquabacterium sp.
TCGCCTCGGGTTTGACAGTGATGCCAGCGGCCATTTCGGCGAAGATGCGCAGCGTGTCCTTCAAGGTGTCCACCGTGTCGAACAGCGGCTCCTTGTCTTCCTGGTTGTCCTTGTTGTAGGCCAGGGGTTGGCCCTTCATCAGGGTGATCAGGCCCATCAGATGGCCGACCACGCGGCCGGTCTTGCCGCGTGCCAGCTCGGGCACGTCGGGGTTCTTCTTCTGCGGCATGATCGACGATCCGGTGCAGAAGCGGTCGGCCAGGTCGATGAAGCCGAAGCTCTGGCTCATCCACAGGATCAGCTCCTCGCTCAGGCGCGAGATGTGCACCATCAGCAGCGAAGCGGCGGCCGTGAACTCGATGGCGAAGTCGCGGTCGGACACGCCGTCCAGGCTGTTCTGGCACACGGCGGGCTGACCGGCCTCGTCCACCATGCCCAGGGTGCGGGCCACGCGTTCACGGTCGAGTGGGTAGCTGGTGCCGGCCAGTGCGGCCGAGCCCAGCGGCAGGCGGTTCACGCGCTTGCGCAGGTCGATCATGCGCTCGGCATCACGGGCGAACATTTCTACATAGGCCAGCAGATGGTGACCAAAGGCCACGGGCTGCGCGACCTGCAGGTGGGTGAAGCCCGGCAGGATCACGTCGGTGTTCTGCTCGGCCACGTCCACCAGGGCCTTTTGCAGCTCGGTCAGCAGCACGCCGATCTCGTCGATCTCGCCGCGCAGCCACAGGCGCACGTCGGTGGCGACCTGGTCATTGCGCGAGCGGCCCGTGTGCAGGCGTTTGCCGGCGTCGCCCACCAGCTGGGTCAGGCGCGCCTCGATGTTCAGGTGCACGTCTTCCAGGTCGAGCTTCCACTCGAAGCTGCCCGCCTCGATCTCGGCGCGGATCTGGGCCATGCCCTTCTGGATCGAGGCGAGGTCGTCGGCCGAAATCAGGCCTTGCGCCTGCAGCATGTCGGCGTGGGCCAGCGAGCCCTGGATGTCAGCGGCCCACAGGCGCTTGTCAAAAAACACGCTGGCGGTGTAGCGTTTGACCAGCTCGCTCATCGGCTCTGAAAACAAGGCCGACCAGGCTTGGGACTTTTTGTCGAGTTGGTTCGTGCTCATAGGGGGGTCCGGCAGCGCGCTCTTCGCGCAGAATGTGCAAATCATGGATTTTAATGAGCCTGTGGCCTCGGGCACCAGCACAACGCCCCAACATCTCGAACTCTTCGACGTTTGTCACGTCGGTGTGGTGCTGCGCGTGGTGCTCAGTGTGCAAGCCGTGATGTTGCTGGCGCTGGCCTTTGGGGCCCAGGATGGGCTGGATGCCTTCGAGCGTTGGTCCCAGGCCACCTTGGCCACCTTGCCTGCCAGCCTGTTATGGCTGGTGCTGGCCTGTGCGACACGACGCCCTCTGCAGCGCGCGCGCGACAGCCTGCAGTGGCTGTTTGCCGTGGTGCTGGGCGCAGCGGTGGCGTTGCTGGCCCAGTGGGAGCTGGCCTGGCTGGCGCAGGTGCTCAGTGACGTGCCGCTGCGCTGGGGCTGGCCACAGCTGCCTGCTGCGCTCACCGGGGGGGCGATGGGTGCGCTGTGCCTGGCCTGGCTCAAGCACCGTGCCCGCAGCGTGCTGCCCGCTCATGCGGCGGCGCGACTGGCCGAATTGCAGGCGCGCATCCGGCCGCATTTTTTGTTCAACACGCTCAACACCGCCATTGCCCTTGTGCAGGTCGATCCACCGAGGGCCGAGCGGGTGCTGGAGGATCTGGCCGAGTTGTTTCGCCAGGCTCTGGCCGCTCCGCAGGAACGCACCACGCTGGCCGATGAAATTGCGCTGGCACGTCGCTACCTCAGCATCGAGCAATTGCGCTTTGGTGAACGTTTGCAGGTGCGCTGGCAGATTGACCCGGCCGCAGAAGCCACCCTCGTGCCGCCTCTGATCTTGCAGCCGCTGGTCGAGAACGCGGTGCGCCACGGTGTCGAGCCCAGTGCGGTCGGGGGGTGGGTTGAGGTGCAGACGCAGGTGCAGGCTGGCCATATGCTGCTCACGGTGCGCAATTCTGTGCCTCAGCAGGGCATTTTGCCGTTCTCGCCGGGGCATGGCATGGCGCTGCGCAATGTGCGTCAACGGCTGCAACTGATGCACGATGTCCAGCTGGACTTTGCTGCCGGCCTGAAACGCTCGAACGTTTCTGGCGAGTCTGCGCTCTATGAAGTGCGGGTGAGGGTGCCTCTGAACCTGGTGGAGGGGCAGACATGACGGTACTGACCGTGGCCTTGATCGACGATGAACCGCTGGCGCGCTTGCGTCTGCGGACCCTGCTGGCGCAGGCCACCCCCGCTTGCCATGTGATGGCCGAATTTGGCGAGTCGGTGTCGGCCTTGCTCTGGTTGCGCGAGCAGGATGCCGTGGGGCAGGGCCCAGACATGATCTTGCTGGACATTCAGATGCCGGGCCTCGATGGCATGGTGCTGGCGGCCCGGCTGCGCGAACTGCGCGACCCACCTGCCATCGTGTTCGTCACCGCGCATGCCGAGCACGCGGTGCGCGCCTTCGATGTGGCAGCGCAGGACTACCTCACCAAACCGGTCCGGCTGGAGCGCTTGCAGGCTTGCATCGACCGTGTCCAGCGTTGGCGTCAGGCTCAACCCCGTTTGCAGGCTCTGGATGCCGATGTGATCGTGGTACACGACCGGGGGCGCATCTTGCGCGTGCCAGTGGCCGATGTGCTGTATTTCAAGGCCGAGCAAAAAGCCGTTACCTTGCACACCACTTCTGAAGTGCATCCCGTCAGTGAGTCGCTGACTGAAATTGAAGCACGCGTGGGAGACCGTTTCATCCGGGTGCATCGCAATGCCCTGGTGGCGCGCCGGGCCATGAAGGCGCTGGCGCGTCGTCCGGATGAGGAAGACGAAGGCGAGACCTGGGCTGTGCAGATCATGCCCACGCAGGTGTGGCTGGCGGTGTCACGCCGTCAGGTGACGGCCGTGCGTGAAGCGATGGGGGAGTGTCACTGAAGGGGTTGCGCGAGGATCAGAAACCCAGGCTGGCCAGCAGATCGTCCACTTCGCTCTGATTGGCCACCACATCGGTGCGACCTGCGGAGTCCACCACTGGACCGTCCAGTTTTGGCTCACCGGAGGCAGTGTCGTGACCGTGAGTCAGGGCCGCTTCTACTTTGTGCGCCTGTTCTGGCGGGGCCGCCTGAACCAGCAGTTTGACCAGTTGCGACTCGAGGTCATTGGCCAGATTCACCACCTTGGCCACCACCTGGCCGGTCAGGTCGTGAAAATCCTGGGCCATCATGATGTCGGTCAGGTGACCATCAACCCGACGGGTTGTGGTCTCGACATCTTGCACAAAGTTGAACACCGCACCACTGGCCACGGCTTTGACGGGGTCGGCAGAAATCAGCTGCGCCAGTTTGCGGGTTTCCTTGGCAATGTGTTCCTGATCGGCCTTGGCCGTGTCCACCAGGTTCAGTACCTTCTCGGCAGCATCGGCGGTCTTGGTGGCGATGTAGTTCAGGCGGCTGCGTGCGTCGGGCAGGTTGTCCACCGAACTCTTCAAGGTTGACAGCACCCCCAGCATGTTCAAGGTGTCGTGCAACTGGCGGGTCAGGGTGCCCAGTTGTTGAAAAATTTCGGGCGATGCCGCTGGCATCGTCATGTTGTCGGGCAAGTCAATGGTCTGCACGTGGCGCTCCCTCAAGCCGTGGTGGCCATTTTTTGCAGGATCTTCTGAACTTTTTCTTCCAGCGTGGCTTTGGTGAACGGCTTGACGATGTAGCCTGCCGCACCCGACTGGGCAGCCAGCACGATGTCTTCCTTGCGCGCCTCGGCCGTCACCATCAACACGGGAATGTGCTTGAGCGCATCGTCGGCCTTGATGGCCTTGAGCAACTCGAAGCCATTCATGTTGGGCATGTTGATGTCGCTCACGACGAAGTCGAACTTGCCGCTCTTGAGCATGTTCAACCCGACCACGCCATCTTCTGCCTCGTCGGCATTGACGTAACCACTCTCTTTGAGCAGGCCACGGACGATGCGGCGCATGGTGGAGAAATCGTCCACGATCAGAAACTTCAAGTCTGCGGGGTTGCTCATGGCACGTCCTTGTGTCAAACGCCGGCATCTCTCAGCGGATGCCTTCGCGAACAGAGTTTATCGGCTTGCTGCGCCCGTACCGGAGGGGAGTGACCCTTCGGATGTGGCATCTGTCTCATTTTCCGAGTTTGCTGGCGTGGCTGCGGCGGTGCGCGCGGCGTCGTAGAAGCGTTCTTCGGCTTCGCGGTTCATCACGATGATGCTGATGCGGCGGTTCAACGGGCTTTCAGGGTTCTGGGCATCGAACAACATGCTCGCCGCCAAACCCTGCACGCGCAGCACGCGCTCGCCCTTGAGTCCCCCGGCGATCAGTTCACGGCGCGATGCGTTGGCCCGATCGGCCGACAATTCCCAGTTGCTGTAACCCGCCTCACCGCCCACAAAGGGTTTGGCATCGGTGTGGCCCTCAATCGTCAGCCGGTTGGGGACATCGGCCAGCACGAAGCCAATCGCTTGAAGCACGTCGCGCATGTAACCCTGCACACTGTCGGAGCCGCTGTCGAACATCGGGCGGCTCTGGTCGTCCACAATCTGGATGCGCAGGCCTTCGGCGGTGAGGTCCAGGCGCAATTGCGACTGGTACTTGGACAACCGGCTGTCATTGGCGATCACCTCTTCCACCTTGGCCTTGAGGGCGTTCAGACGCGCCTGCTCGGCCCGCATCTGCTCGGCCTTCAGCGCCTTCTGGCGCAGTTTTTCGTCCACCGTTTCGGAACGACCCTTGTTCTGTTGCCCGGTCGTCTCGGTCAGGCTGTTGCCGCCGCCCTTGATGATGGAGGTGGCGTCCCCGGCACCCGATCCGCCCATCATCGAGACCTTCACCGGATTGTTGAAGTAGTCGGCAATGCCTTTTCGGTCGCCCTCGGTGGTGGAGCCGAGCAGCCACATCAGCAGGAAGAAGGCCATCATGGCCGTCACGAAGTCGGCGTAGGCGATCTTCCATGCGCCGCCATGGACGGCATGGCCGCCCTTCTTGACGCGCTTGATGATGATCGGCTGGACCTTCTTCGAATCACCGGCCATGGCTCATTTCTTTTTCACGTGGGCTTCCAGCTCGACAAAGCTGGGCCGCTCGGTCGAGAAGAGCACCTTGCGTCCAAATTCGATGGCCACCTGGGGCGCATAGCCCTGCATGCTGGCCAGCAGCACGGTCTTGATGACCTGAAACTCCTTGGTGCCTTCGTCGAGCTTTTGCTCCATCAGCCCGCCGAGTGGCTCGACGACGCCGTAAGCCAGCAAAATCCCCAGAAACGTGCCCACCAGGGCGGAGCCGATCATGCCCCCCAGCACGGCAGGGGGTTGCCCCACCGAACCCATGGTGTTGACCACCCCCAGCACGGCGGCCACGATGCCGAAGGCGGGCAGGGCTCCGGCCAGGCGCGCGATGGCGGCGACAGGCTGGTGGCCCTCGTTGTGATGGGTCTCGATCTCGTTGTCCATCAGCGCCTCGATCTCGTGCGAGTTGAGATTGCCTGACACCATCATGCGCAGGTAGTCGGTGATGAACTCGACGACGTGGTGGTCGCTGCCGACAGTCGGGTATTTTTTGAACAGAGGCGAGTTCTCGGGGTCATCGACATCCTTTTCGATGGACATCAAGCCCTCTTTGCGCACCTTTTGCAAAATCTCATAGAGCATCGCCATGAGCTCCATGTAGCGATCCTTGGAATACTTCGAACCCTTGAGCAAGGGGCCGAAATTCGCCAGCACGGCCTTGACCACCTTGGGTTGGTTGTTCACCAAAAACGCACCGATCGCCCCGCCACCGATGGCCATCATTTCGGTGGGCATGGCGTGCAGAATCACCGAGATGTTGCCCCCGTGGATGATGAAGGCCCCGAAGATGCTGCCCAGACAGAGGATGTAACCAACGAAAACGATCATGGTGGAGGTGGTGGCGCGCGCGGATGTTGATTGGCATCCTAACCGTTCTGCCGGTGCCCTGGTGCTGGCAAAATTGACAGCGAGGGCATTTCCGTGTCGGCAGGGCTTGACTGAAACTTTATCGGCCAACGTGCCCGCGACTTGAGGCTGCTCGCACGCGAAGGCGGGCAAACACTGCCCGGCGCACCAACACGGTGTGCGCGTTCCATAATCAGCCCACACCACCACGCAAGGAACATCATCATGGCCCGATTGCCCAGACTGGGCGTGGCCGCATGGCCGCACCTGGTCGTTCAGGGCGTTCACGACGGTCAGTCCCTGGCGCGCGACGATGTTGATCGCGCCCTGTTGCTGGACACGCTGCGCGAGGCGGCACGCACCCACGGGGTCAGCATCCACGCTTACTGCCTGGCCCCCGATCATTTTCATCTGCTGCTCACGCCGGAGCAGGACAGCTCCCTGAGTCTGTTCATGCAGGCGGTGGGACGTCGGTATGTGAGTGCTTACAACCGTCGCCACCGACGAAGTGGTGGACTGTGGTCTGGGCGCTACCGTGCGACGGTGCTGGACCCTGCTTCCTGTCTGCTCGACGCCATGGTATGGGTCGAGACCCACGGGCAGCGTGCGGGGGGGCTGTCACCCTTGCAGGACGATGCGGGCTCCAGCGTGCGACATCACTTGGGGCGATGCTCTGATCCCCTGGTCAGTGATCACGCCCACTTCTGGTCGTTGGGCAACACCCCGTTCGAGCGCGAGGCCGCATGGCGGCAACGTCTGGAGGAAGGCTTGCCAGCGCAGCGGATTTGCGCGCTGGCCGAGGCCATGCACAAGGGCTGGGCGCTGGTGCCCGAGGCGGCGCTGGCCACCGTTGAAGCGGCGGCTGGACGCCGTCTTGCGCCACGGCCACGGGGGCGGCCACGCAAGCAGGTCGATGCAGCCTGATTTGATCTGACCCTATTTATTGACGCACCAAGCACGTGCTTGGCGATAAATAAGATCTGACCCTATTTATAAATTCTTGAAACACGGGAGAAACCAGAGTATTCTCGCCACTCACCGTGTTGTTTTCCCACATCTACTCTGGAGCGCCCCCTCATGACCCAGGCGACTTCGGGAACATCGTTCCCCATCTTTTCCGCGTCTGATGCAGCCGCCACCTCTGTGGCGACCGCACAAGAAATCCAAATTGCCGCCGAACTGGGCATGTACGCCAACGCCGAGCACGATGCGTGCGGCGTGGGCTTCGTGGCTCACATCAAGGGCCTCAAGGCGCACCACATCGTGCAACAGGGTCTGAAGATCCTGGAGAACATCGACCACCGTGGTGCCGTGGGTGCCGACCCGCTGATGGGCGACGGTGCCGGTCTGCTGATCCAGATCCCCGACGAGTTCTACCGTGCCGAGATGGCCAAGCAGGGTGTCGAGCTGCCTCCGCCTGGCGAATACGGCGTCGGCATGATCTTCCTGCCCAAGGAAAGCGCCTCCCGCCAGGCCTGCGAGCAAGAGCTCGAGCGCGCCATCAAGGCCGAAGGCCAGGTGCTGCTGGGCTGGCGTGATGTGCCGGTGGACCGCGACATGCCCATGTCGCCCACCGTGCGCGAAAAAGAGCCCATCATCCGCCAGGTCTTCATCGGCCGTGGCCACGACATCCTCGTGCCCGATGCCCTGGAGCGCAAGCTCTACGTCATCCGCAAAACGGCGTCCACCAAGATCCAGAGCCTGAACCTGACACACGGTGCCGAGTACTACGTGCCCAGCATGTCGTGCCGCACCATCATCTACAAGGGCCTGCTGCTGGCCGACCAGGTGGGCAAGTACTACCTCGACCTGCGTGACGAGCGCGTGGTCTCGGCCCTGGCCCTGGTGCACCAGCGCTTCTCGACCAACACCTTCCCCGAGTGGCCGCTGGCTCACCCGTACCGCATGGTCGCCCACAACGGTGAAATCAACACCGTCAAGGGCAACTTCAACTGGATGCGCGCCCGCGAAGGCGTGATGAAGTCGCCCGTGCTGGGCGATGACCTCAAGAAGCTGTACCCGATCAGCCTGGACGGCCAGTCCGACACCGCCACGTTCGACAACGCCCTCGAACTGCTGACGATGTCCGGCTACCCCCTGGCCCAGGCCGCCATGATGATGATCCCGGAAGCCTGGGAACAGCATGCGACCATGGACGAGCGCCGCCGCGCCTTCTACGAGTACCACGCTGCCATGATGGAGCCGTGGGACGGCCCCGCCGCCATGGTCTTCACCGACGGCCGCCAGATCGGCGCCACGCTGGACCGCAACGGCCTGCGTCCCGCCCGTTTCATCATCACCGATGACGATCTGGTCGTGCTGGCTTCCGAGTCCGGCGTGCTGCCCATCCCCGAGAACAAGATCGTCAAGAAGTGGCGTCTGCAGCCGGGCAAGATGTTCCTGATCGACTTTGAACAAGGTCGCATCATCGAAGACGAAGAGCTCAAGGCCCAGTACGCTTCGGCCAAGCCTTACCGTCAGTGGATCGAGAACGTCCGCATCAAGCTCGACAGCATCGAAGCCACCGGCAATGCCGGTGAATTCAGCGAGTCGCTGCTCGACCGCCAGCAAGCTTTCGGCTTTACCCAGGAAGACATCAAGTTCCTGATGGCTCCGATGGCCACCAACGGCGAAGAAGCCACGGGCTCCATGGGCAACGATTCGCCCCTGGCCGTGCTGTCGGACAAGAACAAGCCGCTTTACAACTACTTCAAGCAGTTGTTCGCCCAGGTGACCAACCCGCCCATCGACCCGATCCGTGAAGCCGTGGTGATGTCGCTGGTGTCCTTCGTCGGTCCCAAGCCCAACCTGCTCGACATCAACGCGGTGAACCCGCCGATGCGCCTCGAAGTCTCCCAGCCCGTGCTGGACTTCGACGACATGGCCCGTCTGCGCAACATCGAGAAGCACACCAGCGGCAAGTTCAAGGCCTACGAGATCGACATCACCTACCCGGCCGCCTGGGGCCATGAAGGGGTCGAAGCGCGTCTGGCCTCGCTGTGCGCCGAAGCCGTGGAAGCCATCCAGTCCGGTCACAACATCCTGATCGTGACCGATCGCAAGATGGACCGCGCCAACATCGCCATCCCGGCGCTGCTGGCCCTGTCGGCCATTCACCACCATCTGGTTCGCAAGGGCCTGCGCACCTCGACCGGTCTGGTCGTGGAAACCGGCACCGCCCGTGAAGTGCACCACTTCGCCGTGCTGGCGGGTTATGGTGCCGAAGCCGTGCATCCCTATCTGGCGATGGAAACCCTGGCCGACATGGCCAAGGACCTGCCGGGCGAGCTGTCGGCCGACAAGGCGATCTACAACTACACCAAGGCCATTGGCAAGGGTCTCTCGAAGATCATGTCCAAGATGGGCATCAGCACGTACATGTCGTACTGCGGCGCTCAGATCTTCGAGGCCATCGGTCTGAACAAGGATCTGATCGACAAGTACTTCCGTGGCACCCCCACGCAAGTGGGCGGCATTGGTGTGTTCGAAGTGGCTGAAGAAGCCATTCGCAACCACACCGCTGCGTTCGGTGCCGACCCGGTGCTGGCCAACATGCTCGATGCTGGCGGCGAGTACGCCTGGCGCACGCGCGGCGAAGAGCACATGTGGACGCCGGATGCGATTGCCAAGCTGCAGCACTCGACACGCTCGGGCAAGTTCGATACCTACAAGGAATACGCCCAGATCATCAACGACCAGTCCAGGCGCCACCTGACGCTGCGCGGCCTGTTCGAGTTCAAGATCGATCCGACCAAGGCCATTCCCGTCGAGGAAGTCGAGCCCGTCACCGAGATCGTCAAGCGTTTCGCCACCGGTGCCATGTCGCTGGGCTCCATCTCGACCGAAGCCCACTCGACCCTGGCCCTGGCCATGAACCGCATTGGCGGCAAGAGCAACACCGGTGAAGGCGGCGAAGACGAGAACCGTTATCGCAACGAACTCAAGGGCATCAAGATCGTCAAGGGCACCAAGGTGTCCGACGTGATCGGTTCCTCGCGCATCGAAGCCGACTACGAGATGCAAGACGGCGACAGCCTGCGCTCGAAGATCAAGCAAGTGGCTTCGGGTCGCTTCGGTGTGACCACCGAGTACCTGGTGTCCGCTGACCAGATCCAGATCAAGATGGCTCAGGGTGCCAAGCCCGGTGAAGGCGGTCAGCTGCCTGGCGGCAAGGTCTCCGAGTACATCGGCAAGCTGCGTCACTCCGTGCCGGGCGTGGGCCTGATTTCGCCCCCGCCTCACCACGACATCTACTCGATCGAGGACTTGGCTCAGCTGATCCACGATCTGAAGAACGTCAACCCCAAGGCCGACGTGTCGGTCAAGCTGGTGTCCGAAGTCGGCGTCGGCACGGTGGCGACCGGCGTGGCCAAGGCCAAGGCCGACCACATCGTGATCGCCGGTCACGACGGTGGCACGGGCGCTTCGCCCTGGTCGTCCATCAAGCACTGCGGCACGCCGTGGGAGCTGGGCCTGGCTGAAACCCAGCAGACCCTGGTGCTGAACCGCCTGCGTGGCCGCGTGCGTGTGCAGACCGACGGCCAGATCAAGACCGGCCGTGACGTGGTCATCGGCGGCCTGCTGGGCGCCGACGAGTTCGGCTTCGCGACCGCACCGCTGGTCGTCGAAGGCTGCATCATGATGCGCAAGTGCCACCTGAACACCTGCCCGGTGGGCGTGGCCACGCAAGACCCGGTGCTGCGTCAGAAGTTCTCCGGCAAGCCCGAGCATGTCGTGAACTACTTCTTCTTCGTCGCCGAAGAAGCGCGTCAGATCATGGCCCAACTGGGTATCCGCAAGTTCGACGAGCTGATCGGCCGCGCCGACCTGCTCGACACCCGCAAGGGCATCGAACACTGGAAGGCCCAGGGCCTGGACTTCAGCCGCGTGTTCGCGCT
This sequence comes from Aquabacterium sp., assembly GCA_017994835.1. Lineage (GTDB taxonomy): Bacteria > Pseudomonadota > Gammaproteobacteria > Burkholderiales > Burkholderiaceae_C > Aquabacterium. Next base: position 10,888 of record JAGOKC010000077.1, read on the forward strand.
GCCCCCGGTGCCCGCCGATGTGCCGCGTCTGCACGTGTCAACGCAAGACCACGGCCTGGACAAGGCCCTGGACGTGCGCCTGATCGAGAAGGCCAAGCCCGCCATCGAGCGTGGCGAAGCCGTCAAGTTCATGGAAGTGGCCAAGAACGTCAACCGCACCGTGGGTGCCATGCTGTCGGGTGAGCTGATCAAGCACCACCCCGATGGTCTGCCTGACGACACCGTGTTCATCCAGATGGAAGGCACGGGCGGCCAGTCCTTCGG
>JAGOKC010000078.1 GCA_017994835.1 Aquabacterium sp.
GCGCAGCCAGCATGCCGTCAAAGTTGATGCCGCGCTTGGCTTCGTCGTAGTAGGGATAGGTGCCCACGGTGAAACCGGCGGTCTCAAAGATGGCGCGGTGGTTTTCCCAGCTCGGGTTGGAGATCAGGGCCTGCTTCTTGCCGCTGACGTTGTGCAGGAAGTCGGCACCCAGCTTCAGACCGCCCGTGCCGCCAATGGCTTGCGCCGTGACGATGCGACCATCGGTGACGGCAGCGTGCTCGGCACCGAACACCAGGCCTTGCACGGCCTTGTTGTAGGCGGCAATGCCTTCAATGGGCAGGTAGCCACGTGCCTTGGGGGCGGCGGCGATCTGCTGTTCGGCAGCGGCCACGCACTTCAGCAGGGGCAGCTTGCCGTTGTCGTCGGTATAGACGCCCACACCCAGGTTCACCTTGTTGGGGTTGGTGTCGGCATTGAATTGTTCGTTGAGGCCCAGGATGGGATCCCGGGGGGCCATTTCAACGGTAGCAAACAGCGAGGCCATGCGAGCAGTCTCCGGACGGTTGGGGTAATCTGATGAGGGGAAGACGAGACCGACTGCGTCTTCCGTGCGCTTGTGGCGAACGAATGCCGTGTCGGGCAAACCCTTTATTTTAGCGAACTGCGACCCGGATGTCAGAACCGATTTCTCTTCAGACCCCCGATATGCCCTTGGGGCAGGGGGATGCGCCGCCTGCTCCGGGTCAATTCGTGCATTTTCCCAACTCGCCCTTCGATCTGTATCAACCCTATCCACCAGCGGGGGATCAGCCCACGGCCATTGACCTGCTGTGTGAAGGCATCGAAGACGGCCTGAGCTACCAGACCCTGCTGGGCGTGACCGGCTCGGGCAAAACCTTCACCATGGCCAATGTGATCGCTCGCGAAGGGCGCCCGGCCATCGTGTTTGCGCCCAACAAGACCCTGGCGGCCCAGCTCTACGCCGAGTTCCGCGAGTTCTTTCCCAACAACGCCGTCGAGTACTTCGTCAGCTACTACGATTACTACCAGCCCGAGGCCTACGTCCCGCAGCGCGACCTGTTCATCGAGAAGGACAGCGCCATCAACGAGGCCATCGAGCAGATGCGCTTGAGCGCGACCAAGAGTCTGCTGGAGCGCCGCGACGTCGTCATCGTGGCCACCGTCTCGGCCATCTACGGCATCGGCAAGCCCGAGGACTACACGCAGATGCGCTTCATCGTGCGCACCGGCGACAAGGTGGGCCAGCGCGACGTGATCGCCCAGCTGATCCGCATGCAGTACAAGCGCAACGACGCCGACTTTGCGCGCGGCACCTTCCGCGTGCGCGGCGACACCATCGACATCTTCCCGGCCGAACACTCCGAGCTGGCGCTACGTGTCGAGCTGTTTGACGACGAGGTGGACACGCTCTCGTTGTTCGACCCGCTCACGGGCCGTGTCCAGCAGCGTGTTCCGCGCTTTGTGGTGTATCCGTCGAGTCACTACGTCACACCGCGCGAGCAGGTTCTGCAAGCCATCGAAGGCATCAAAGCGGAGCTCAACGAGCGCGTCAAGCAACTGGTGGGTGATGGCAAGCTGGTCGAGGCCCAACGGTTGGAGCAGCGCACGCGCTTTGATCTGGAGATGCTGCAGGAAATTGGCCACTGCAAGGGCATCGAAAACTACACTCGACACCTCTCCGGGGCCAAACCTGGCGATCCGCCCTCCACCCTGGTGGACTACATGCCGCCCGACTCGCTGATGTTCCTGGATGAAAGCCACGTCATGATCGGCCAGCTCGGGGCCATGTACAACGGCGACCGTTCGCGCAAGACCACCCTGGTTGAGTTTGGTTTCCGGTTGCCTTCTGCGCTCGACAACCGCCCGCTCAAATTTGAAGAGTTTGAACGCAAGATGCGTCAGGTGGTGTTCGTGAGCGCCACCCCCGCAGCTTACGAGCAGCAGCACAGCGGTCAGGTGGTCGAGCAGGTGGTGCGCCCGACCGGCTTGGTGGACCCCTTGGTGGAAGTGCGTCCCGCCACGCATCAGGTGGACGACGTGCTGCAGGAGATTCGCATCCGTGTGGAAAAGGACGAGCGCGTGCTCATCACCACGCTGACCAAGCGCATGTCAGAGCAGCTCACTGACTACCTGACGGAAAACGGCGTCAAGGTGCGCTACCTGCACTCCGACATCGAAACTGTCGAACGTGTTGAGATTCTGCGCGATCTGCGTCTGGGTGCCTTTGATGTGCTGGTCGGCATCAACCTGTTGCGCGAGGGGCTGGACATTCCCGAGGTCTCTCTGGTGGCGATTCTGGATGCCGACAAGGAGGGCTTTCTGCGCTCCGAACGCAGCCTGATCCAGACCATCGGCCGCGCCGCGCGCAACCAGAACGGTCACGCCATCTTGTACGCCGACAAGATCACCGAGTCCATGCGCAAGGCCATGGGCGAGACCGAGCGGCGGCGCAACAAGCAGATCGCCCACAACGAGGCTCACGGCATCACGCCGCGCACCATCAACAAGAAGGTCAAGGAGCTGATTGATGGCGTGATGTCCAACGCGGCCAAGGACGATCTCAAAGCCGCCGAGGCGCTGTCGCGCTCGATGGAGGGCAGTGAGGCGCTGTCAGAGAAAGACCTCAGCAAGCGCATGAAGCAGCTGGAAAAAGACATGCTGGAAGCGGCGCGCAACCTGGAGTTCGAAAAAGCCGCCCGCCTGCGCGACCAACTCGCCTTGCTCAAGGAGCAGGCGTTTGGGGCGGTGGTGCATGACCACGTGGTGGTGGGAAGTGCCCCTCCGCGTGCGTAGGCGGGACGACACACGCACGTATGTCGTCGGCATGACGGTTCGTGACAGGTTTGTCACCGTTCGTTAACGTTCGTTTCATGTTGCGGTTGGATAGTGCTTGGAGCGCCTTTTCGCTTCAACCCTTTTTCTGAGCACACCATGAGCCAATCCAACGATTTCAACGACGAGAACTCCAACACCTCGGCCAACCCCACGTTTGATTCGGTCCTGCAGGCCCGTCTGAGCCGTCGCGGTCTGATGCGCGGTGGCGTTGGCACCGTGGGCGTGTCCTTGCTGGGCGGGATGGGTTTGGCAGCCTGCGGTGGCGGCGATGACGGTACCGCAGCCGCACCAGAGAGCGGCGTCAAGGCCGACGACAAGCTGCTGGGCTTCACTGCTGTGCCCAAGAGCCTGGCAGATGCCGTGCTGGTTCCGGCTGGCTACACCGCCAGCGTGATCTACGCCCTGGGTGACCCCCTGAAGGCGGGCGTGGCAGCTTACAAAAATGACGGCACCGATGGTGACTTCGAGAACCGTGCCGGCGACCATCACGACGGCATGGAGTGGTTTGGTCTTGGCACCGACAACAAGCCGTCTGCGACTTCCACCACGCGCGGCCTGCTGGCTGTGAACCACGAAGCCACCACCGACGAGACGCGCAGTTCCTTCTTCCTGCATGCCGATGGTGGTGCCACAAGCTTGCCGCGTCCTGCTGCCGAGGTGGACAAGGAGACCGCGATTCACGGCATCTCCGTGGTGGAGGTCAAGGCCACCAGCGGCCGGTGGGCCACGGTGCAGGATTCGCCGTTCAATTTCCGTTTGACCAGCCTGAGCGAGAACATCCAGATTCACGGTCCGGCACGCGGCAATGCGCTGATGGTGACCAAGTATTCGAACGATGGCACCCAAGCCCGCGGCACCCTGAACAACTGCGGCACTGGCAAGACGCCCTGGGGCACCTTCCTGACGGGTGAAGAAAACTGGGCGGGTTACTTTACCCGCGCATCGACAGACGACACCGTTCGCGGTGGTGCAACAGCCAAAAGCGTGGTCGCGCTCAAGCGCTATGGCCGCAATGCCGGATCTGGGAGCCGCCACGGCTGGGAAACCGGCGGCGTTGAGGACAAGTACGCCCGCTGGAACATCAGCCAAGGCGAAGGCGCTGCAACCGACGACTATCGCAACGAACTCAACACCTTTGGCTACATGGTCGAGATCGACGCCTACGACAAGACCCAGACAGCTCGCAAGCGCACGGCACTGGGACGCTTCGCACACGAAAGCGCCGCCTTCGGCAAACCGGTGGTGGGTCAACCCCTGGCCGTTTACATGGGCGATGACTCGCGCGGCGAGTACATCTACAAATTTGTGACCAGCAAGGCATGGGTGGCTGCTGATGCAACCCCCGTGAATCGCATCACCACCGGCGATACCTACCTGGACGCTGGCAAGCTGTATGTGGCCAAGTTCAACAACGACGGCAAGGGTGACTGGATCGAGTTGTCGATCTCCAACGACCTGATCGCCAATTACACCAACTACGACTTTGCCGACCAGGCCGACGTGCTGGTGAACGCCCGACTGGCTGCAGATGCCGTGGGTGCGACCAAGATGGACCGCCCCGAGTGGTGCTCGACCAACGTGACGAATGGGGAGGTCTATTTCACGCTGACCAACAACAGCAACCGCCGCGTGGAACCCTCCAGCAGCAGTCAGCAGGCACCCGACAGCGCCAACCCGCGTGTGTACACCGACATCAAGAACGGCAGCAGCGCGCAAAACGGCAACCCCAACGGCCATGTTCTGCGTTTGAAGGAAGATGTTGCTGGCAACGCCGCCACCAGCTTCACCTGGGACGTGTACGTGTTCGGTGCTGAATCGAGTGCCGCACCCGGCACGGTCAACCTGTCCAACCTGACGGGGGATCAGGACTTCTCCAGCCCCGACGGCCTCGTGTTCAGCCCCGCCACCGGCATCATGTGGATTCAGACCGATGACGGGGCCTTCACCGATGTCAGCAACTGCATGATGTTGGCAGCCCTGCCGGGCACCGTGGGCGATGGAGCCAAAAAGACGCTGACTTATGCGGCCACGGGTGGCACATTGTCCGTGGACACCTACGTCGGTCAGGCACCCGGCGAAGACAAGCTCAAGCGCTTCCTGGTCGGCCCCAAGGGTTGCGAAATCACGGGCCTGTGCGAAACGCCGGACGGCAAAGCCATTTTTGTCAACATTCAGCACCCAGGTGAAGGCACTGCTCAGGCAGACATCGCCACCCCGGCCAAGTACCAAAGCCAGTGGCCAAGCAACGCGGGTTACGGCGCGGGACAGCGTCCTCGCTCTGCCACCATCGTTATCACCAAAACCGACGGCGGCGTAATCGGCAGCTGATCCACCTTGACCTGACACAACGAAAGAGCCCTGCGGGGCTCTTTTTCAATTTTTTGGACCCGTTGACTGTCAATTTGTCACTCGGGAAGACCCTGAATAAAAGTTGACTGAATTAGTCGGAATGCGTAGAATAAAACCGAACCAACAGGATAAACCTGCCCGATTTGCCGTCAACTCTGACGGGTTCAGTGCTGACCGTTTCAGGGTGAGCGTCGGGTGATTCTGATCCTGCACAAGGAGTGATGCCATGCGTTTGACCACCAAGGGCCGTTTTGCTGTAACGGCCATGATTGATCTGGCCCTGCGGGAGCACACCGGCCCTGTCGCCCTGGCTGCCATCAGCCAGCGTCAGCAAATCTCTCTGTCTTATCTTGAGCAACTGTTCGGCAAGTTGCGCCGTCACGAACTCGTCGAGAGCACCCGTGGCCCAGGCGGTGGCTATTCTCTGGGTCGCAAGGCCGAAGACATCACCGTGGCCGACATCATCGTCGCGGTCGATGAGCCCATCGACGCCACCGGCTGCGGTGGCAAGGAAAACTGCATGGGCGATGACGGCGGCCGCTGCATGACCCACGACCTGTGGACCAGCCTGAACAACAAGATGATCGAGTACCTCGACTCGATCAGCCTGCGCAAACTGGTGGATGACCAGTTGGCCAAGGGCGTGTCGATCGAGGCGCAGCCCATCAAGCGCGCCATCTCGACCCAGCCTGTGGTCAAGCCCATCAAGATCACCGCGCCCAATTCGGTGTTTGCTCTCGGTGCAGCCCTGACCAAATAAGGGGCATCAAGCACCCTCGACGCAAGCCGAGGGTGCCTCACCCTGATAATTGAGTCCTGCTTCTTCCGAGTGTTCTCTGTTACTGCCGCTGGTCAGGTTGTGTTGACCTGTCTTGCGCAAGCCCTTGAGTCCCCATCATGGACATGACCCCGCATTTCCCCATCTACATGGACTACGGCGCGACCACGCCGTGTGACCCCCGCGTTGTTGACGCCATGATCCCCTGGCTGCGTGAGCACTTCGGCAACCCCGCCTCGCGCACCCATGCCTATGGCTGGGAAGCCGAAGCGGCCGTCGAAAAGGCCCGCCAGGAAGTGGCCGACCTGATCGGTGCCGACCCCCGCGAAATCGTCTGGACCTCGGGTGCCACCGAGTCCAACAACCTCGCCCTCAAGGGTGCAGCCCAGTTTTACAAGACCCGCGGCAAGCACATCATCACGGTCAAGACCGAGCACAAGGCTGTGCTCGACACCGTGCGTGAACTCGAGCGCCAGGGTTTTGAGGCCACCTACCTCGACGTCAAGGACGACGGTCTGCTCGACCTGGACGTGCTCAAGGCCGCCATCCGCCCTGACACCATCCTGATCTCCGTCATGTACGTGAACAACGAGATCGGCGTGATCCAGGACATCCCCACCATCGGCGCGTTGTGCCGTGAGAAGGGCGTCATCTTCCACGTGGACGCTGCGCAGGCCACCGGCAAGATCGAGATCGACCTGGCCACCTTGCCGGTTGATCTGATGAGCCTGGCCTCGCACAAGACCTACGGTCCCAAGGGCATCGGTGCCTTGTATGTGCGCCGCAAGCCGCGCGTGCGCCTCGAAGCGCAAATGCACGGTGGTGGTCATGAGCGTGGCATGCGTTCGGGCACCTTGCCCACGCACCAAATCGTCGGCATGGGCGAAGCCTTCCGCATCGCCAAGGAAGAAATGGCCGACGAGAACGCCCGCGTCAAGGCCCTGCGTGACCGCCTGCTGGCCGGCCTGCAAGACATCGAACAGATCTTCGTCAACGGCGATCTGGAAAAGCGCGTGGCCCACAACCTCAACGTCTCCTTCAACTATGTCGAAGGCGAGTCGCTGATCATGGGCATCAAGGGCATTGCGGTGTCGTCTGGTTCGGCCTGCACCTCGGCCAGCCTGGAACCCAGCTATGTGCTGCGCGCCCTGGGCCGCAGCGACGAGCTGGCCCACAGCTCGCTGCGCATGACCATCGGCCGCTTCACGACCGAAGAAGAAGTTGATTTCGTCGTCACCACCCTCAAGGACCGTGTCGCCAAGCTGCGCGAGCTCTCGCCGCTGTGGGACATGTACAAAGACGGTATCGACATCAGCACTATTCAATGGGCGGCACACTAGTCATGTCAGCCCCCGGTTGCAGGGTACTGCAACCACCGACGACATTTGGAGTAACACCATGGCATACAGCGACAAGGTCATTGACCACTACGAACACCCCCGCAACGTCGGCTCCTTTGAAAAGGGCGATGACACGGTTGGCACCGGCATGGTCGGCGCACCGGCCTGCGGCGACGTGATGAAGCTGCAGATCAAGGTCAACCCATCGACTGGTGTGATCGAAGACGCACGCTTCAAGACCTATGGCTGCGGTTCGGCCATTGCGTCGAGCTCGCTCGTGACCGAGTGGGTGCGTGGCAAGACGCTCGACGAAGCGCTCGACATCAAGAACACCCAGATCGCCGAAGAGCTGGCCTTGCCCCCGGTCAAGATCCACTGCTCGATCCTGGCGGAAGATGCGATCAAAGCCGCCGTCAACGACTACAAGACCAAACATGCAAGCTGATCAAGCCACCTCCGGCTCGTGCACCAGTGGCCCCGGTAACGGTCCCCTGGCCGAGATCGGTGCGGCCGACGCCACGATGTCCGTGGGCCTGACCGAGGCCGCTGCCCGTCACATCACCCGCTACCTGAGCCGTCGCGGCAAGGGTGTGGGCGTGCGCCTGGGCGTCAAGACCACGGGCTGTTCGGGTCTGGCCTACAAGATTGAATTCGCTGACGAGATCAACCCCGAAGACATCATCTTCGAGCAACTCGGCGTCAAGATCCTGGTCGATCCCAAGAGCCTGCCCTACATTGACGGCACCGAACTCGACTTTGTGCGCGAAGGCCTCAACGAGGGCTTCAAATTCAACAACCCCAACGAGCGTGACCGTTGTGGTTGCGGGGAATCCTTCCGCATCTGAGGCGTCATTGCGCCTTGCGTCGGATGAAGCCCCACCCTGTGGTGGGGTTTCGCTTTTCACACACCATGAACATCGACGTTGATGACTACACCCTGCTGGGTCTGCGCAAGAGTTTTGCGCTCGACCGCAGCCAACTGGACGCCGCCTGGAAATCGCTGCAGGCGCGTGTGCATCCTGACCGCTTTGCTGCCGAAGGTGGCGCGGCCCAACGCCTGGCCATGCAGTGGGCCGTGCGCGTCAACGAGGCGCACCAGCGCCTGAAAGATCCCCTCAAGCGTGCTGCCTACTTGTGTGAGTTGGCGGGCGTGTCTGTGCAGTCCGAGAGCAACACGGCCATGCCGGGTGCCTTCCTGATGCAGCAAATGCAGTGGCGCGAAGCGCTGGAAGAGGCCGACACTGCAGCCGAGGTCGAGACCTTGTCCGACGAGGTGCAACTCGACCGCAAGGCCCGCATCGCCCGCCTGACCTCCCTGCTTGATGTCGATGCCAATCCCACTCAGGCCGCGCAGGAAGTGCGCGCCCTCATGTTCATTGATCGCCTGCTTGAAGAGATTGATGCCCGCCTTGAACGTTACGAAGACGCTCACTGATTGACGCGAACCGAACCATGGCCCTGCTGCAAATTTCCGAACCTGGGCAATCGCCCGACCCCCACCAACGCCGCGTTGCGGTGGGCATTGACCTGGGCACCACCCACTCTCTGGTGGCCGCGGTGCGCAACGGCGTGTCTGAATGCCTGCCCGACCAGAACGGCCGTGTGATCCTGCCCTCGGCCGTGCGCTACCAACTCGACGACAAGGGTCAGACCCGCCGCCAGATTGGCTTTGAGGCGCTGGCTACCCAGGCTGAAGACTCGCAAAACACCATCGTTTCGGTGAAGCGGTTCATGGGTCGCCGCCTGGCCGATCTGCCGGACGCTGGGCGTCTGCCGTACCAGTTTGAAGATCAGCCCGGCATGGTTGCGATCCGCACCGTGGCCGGGGTGAAGTCGCCCATCGAGGTGTCGGCCGAAATCCTCGCCAGCCTGCGCCAGCGTGCCGAAGATACCTTCAACGACGACCTGTTCGGTGCCGTCATCACTGTGCCGGCGTATTTTGATGACGCGCAACGCCAGGCCACCAAGGACGCGGCCCAGATGGCGGGTCTGAACGTGTTGCGCCTGCTCAATGAGCCCACCGCAGCTGCCATCGCCTACGGCCTGGACAACGGTGCCGAAGGCCTCTACGCGATCTATGACCTGGGGGGTGGCACCTTTGACATCTCGCTGCTGCAGCTCAGCCATGGCGTGTTCGAGGTGGTGGCCACCGGAGGTGATTCGGCGCTGGGCGGTGACGACGTTGATCACATTCTGGCCGAGTACGCATTGGCGCAATCGCAGATGCAAGCCAGCACGCCGCAAGACAAGCGCACCGTGCTGGTGGCGGCGCGTCACACCAAAGAGAAGCTCTCCACCGACGGCAGCGCGCACCTGTCCTGTGCGCTGTCGGGGGGCATGTTGTCGGTAACCTTCACACGTGACAAGTTGGCCGAGTTGGTCAAACCCTTGATCGACAAGACGCTGGCGGCGGTCAAACGCGTGCTGCGCGACGCCAAGATCAAACCTGACGGTGTCAAAGGCGTGGTCATGGTGGGTGGTTCGACACGCATGCCCGCCGTGCGCGACGCTGTGGGCGGCTTTTTTGGTCGCCCGCCGCTGACCGATCTGAACCCCGACGAAGTCGTGGCGCTGGGCGCTGCCATCCAGGCCAATCAACTGGCAGGCAACAACGCCCAAGGCGAGCACCTGTTGCTCGACGTGCTGCCGCTGTCGCTGGGCTTGGAAACCATGGGTGGACTGGTCGAGCGCATCATCCCGCGCAACACCCCGATTCCGTGCGCCCGTGCGCAGGACTTCACCACCTTCAAGGATGGCCAGACCGCCTTGGCCGTGCACGTGGTGCAGGGCGAGCGCGAGCAGGTCGAGCATTGCCGTTCGCTGGCCCGGTTCGAGTTGCGTGGCATCCCGCCGATGGCTGCCGGTGCCGCCCGCATCCGCGTCAGCTTCCAGGTCGATGCCGATGGCCTGTTGAGCGTCTCGGCCAAGGAACAACTGTCGGGCGTCGAGGCCTCTGTGGTCGTCAAGCCCAGCTACGGCCTGACGGATGACCAGGTCGCCAACATGCTGCGCGAAGGTTTCACCACGGCCGCCGCCGACATGAAAGACCGCGCCCTGCGCGAAGCGCGCGTCGAAGCCGAGCGCATGATCGAAGCCACCCGCACGGCCCTGGCCGCCGACGGCGATCTGCTGTCTGCTGAGCAACGCGCAGAAATCGATCGCTTGACGACCCAGATCGGCCAGCGCTGTGACCGCGGCGACCTCGAAGCGCTGGAAGCCGCCACCAAGGCCCTGGCCCAAGGCACCGAGGCCTTTGCCGCTGAACGCATGAACCGCAGCATCCGCCAGGCCCTGGCGGGTCGCCAACTTGACCAGCTCTGATCCACCATGCCCATCATCAAGATCCTGCCCCACGCCAGCCTCTGCCCCGAAGGCAAGGAAATCACCGCGGCACCCGGCACCAGCATCTGCGAAGCCCTGCTGGAAAACCACATCGAGATCGAGCACGCCTGCGACATGAGCGCGGCCTGCACCACCTGTCACGTGATCGTCCGCCAGGGCTTCAACAGCCTCAACGAGATGGAAGAGACCGAGGAAGACCTGCTTGACCGCGCCTGGGGTCTGGAGCCAGACTCCCGGTTGAGCTGTCAGGCCATCGTGGCCGGCCAGGATCTCACCATCGAGATTCCGAAGTACACCATCAACCACGCGCGCGAGAATCACTGATTCATTGCACCGAGTGAACCATGTCCCGCCAGATCTTCCTTGACACCGAAACCACCGGCCTGAGCCCCGACTCGGGCGACCGCATCGTTGAAATCGGTTGCGTGGAAATGGTCAACCGTCG
>JAGOKC010000010.1 GCA_017994835.1 Aquabacterium sp.
ACTGCGGGTTATACCCCTGCCCGATCATGGGGGTGAGCACCAGCTTGAATCCTGTTTTTACCATGCCCACCCCGCACGGACTGCAATGCCGCCCCATGACAGCCGAAGATGTGTCCCAGGTGCTGGCGCTGCAACACACTTGCTACCAGCCTGAGTTCCACGAGCCTGTGCAGGCCTTCGACAGCAAACTTCGCTCCTCACCCGATACCTGCTGGGTGATATCGACACGTGCTGCATCCATCGCAGCCTACTTGGTCTGCCTGCCAGTTGCGCGTGCAAACTACCCCACGCTGCGCGCCCCAAGCTGGCAACCCGTTGCTGATGCTGATGAGTTGTATGTGCACGACATGGCGATCTCGCCCGACTTGCGTGGCCAGGGTGCCGCACATCTGCTGCTGCAACAAGCCACGACCCACGCCGCACTCGTCGGCTTGAGTCGTCTCAGCCTGATCGCGGTACAGGACTCGACCACATTCTGGGCGCATCTTGGCTTCACACCGCAAACAGTCACCTCCTTGGCGTTACAGCACAAGCTGGCTTCGTTCGGGGCAGAAGCAACGCTGATGACGCGGCAGCTTTGACACCTCGCCCCCTAAGCTGGACGCTCACCAGGGAATACCCTGGTATTTTTACGCATGACGGCCGAATACCTCATGGCACAGTGAAAGTCCCTTGATGACACGCATGCCGAGACTGAATGAACCAGGAGTACACCCCCGTGATGCTGGAAAACCGCACCTACGAAGAGCTCAAGGTCGGAGACAGTGCCAGCCTCATCCGCACCCTGACGAAGGACGACATTGACGCCTTCGCCATCCTCAGCGGCGACGTCAACCCCGCCCACCTGGACGACGCCTACGCCAAGGAAACCCCCTTCCAGAAGGTGATCGCCCACGGCATGTGGGGCGGCACCCTGATCTCGACTGTCTTGGGCACGCAACTGCCCGGACCAGGCACGATCTACGTTGGCCAGCACATGCGCTTCATGCGCCCGGTCAGCCTGGGTGACACCATCACCGTCACCCTCACGGTAAAAGAGAAAAAAGACAAGAACATGGTCGTTCTGGAGTGCAATTGCACCAACCAGAACGGCAAGCCCGTGATCGTGGGCGAAGCTGAAATCATGGCCCCCACCGTCAAGGTGCGCCGCGCCCAGGCTCCCCTGCCCCAGATGCACCTGCATCGGCTTGAGCGCTTTGATCAACTCCTCAGCTTGGTCAAAGGCTTGCCCGCCATGCGCTGCGCGGTGGTCTTCCCTGAAGACGCCGCCACGCTCAAGGCCGCACTCAACGCTGCGCACGAAGGCCTGATCATGCCCGTGCTGATCGGTTGCCGTGAACGCATCAGCGCCTTGGGCCAGCAACTCAATCTTGATCTTCTCGAGTGCCTGTGGCGTGAAGCAGAGTCTCCCGCTCACGCTGCCTCGATCGCCGTCGAAATGGCCCGCGATGGCGAAGTCGCCGCCATCATGCAAGGCAGCATTCCGGTGCATGTGCTGATGCAAAAAGCACTGCGTCATGCAGGCGGATTGCGCACCACACGCCGGGTCTCGCACGCCTACCTCGCCGATGTGCCCAACTATCCGCAGCCAGTGATGATCACGGACGCTGAGGTGAACGTGCGGCCGAGTCTGGACGACCGTCGCGACATCGTGCAAAACGCGATCGACCTTGCACACCTGCTGAAATTTGCCGCTCCCCGCGTTGCGGTGCTCTCTGCCGCAGAAGACTTCAACAGCAACCTCGACTCATCGACCACAGCAGCCGTGCTGTGCAAGATGCACGAGCGCGGCAACATCACAGGGGCACTGGTGGACGGCCCCATGACCTTTGACGCCGCCGTTCGCCCTGATGTCGCGCATGTCAAGTACCCCAACTCGCCGGTGGCGGGTCAGGCCAACATCCTGATGGTGCCCAACCTTGAGGCCGCCAACATGCTGGTCAAGCAACTAGGCCACTTTGCGCACGCCGACATTGCCGGCATTGTGCTGGGTGCCAAAGTACCCATCATGTTGATCAACCCCATCGACACCCCTCGCACACGCCTCGCCACCTCGGCCATGGCGCGACTGGTCGCACACAGCTGCCCCAAAGCAACCGCTTGACATGGGTTTGCCCCCTACGGGGCACCCACCCAAAACAAAGCCGCCGGGTTCACACCTCGGCGGCTTTGTGCTGAAGGGGCCACAACCCCATGCACACGACATGGGGCAACGCGACCAGATCAGTTCTTCGACTGGTCCACCAGCTTGTTCTTGGCAATCCAAGGCATCATGCCGCGCAGCTGTTCGCCGACCACTTCGATCGGGTGCACGGCGTTCAGGCGACGGCGAGCGGTCATGCTCGGGTAGTTCGTCTTGCCTTCCAGGATGAACATCTTGGCGTATTCGCCAGTCTGGATGCGCTTGAGAGCGTTGCGCATGGCTTCGCGCGACTTCTCGTTGATCACTTCCGTACCGGTCACGTACTCGCCGTATTCGGCGTTGTTCGAGATCGAGTAGTTCATGTTGGCGATGCCGCCTTCGTACATGAGGTCAACGATCAGCTTCAGTTCGTGCAGGCACTCGAAGTAAGCCATTTCCGGAGCGTAACCAGCTTCGGTCAGGGTTTCGAAGCCCATCTTCACCAGTTCCACCGCGCCACCGCACAGAACGGCTTGCTCGCCGAACAGGTCGGTCTCGGTTTCTTCACGGAAGTTGGTCTCGATCACGCCACCCTTGGTGCCGCCGTTGGCAGCAGCGTAGGACAAAGCGATGTCCTTGGCCTTGCCGGACTTGTCCTGGTACACAGCGATCAGGGAAGGCACGCCGCCGCCCTTGAGGTACTCGGAGCGCACGGTGTGGCCAGGGCCCTTGGGGGCGACCATGATCACGTCCAGGTCAGCACGGGGAATGACCTGGTTGTAGTGCACGTTGAAGCCGTGAGCAAAAGCCAGGACAGCGCCCTGCTTGATGTTCGGGGCAACGTTGTTGTTGTACACCTCGGGGATGTTCTCGTCCGGCAACAGGATCATGACGACGTCAGCGTTCTTGACGGCGTCATTGACTTCGGCGACCTTGATGCCAGCGGCTTCGACCTTGGACCACGAAGCGCCACCCTTGCGCAGACCGACCGTGACGTTCACGCCAGAGTCGCGCAGGTTTTGGGCGTGGGCGTGGCCTTGCGAGCCGTAGCCGATGATGGCGACGTTCTTGCCCTTGATCAGGCTCAGATCGGCGTCCTTGTCGTAGTAAACCTTCATGTTCATTGCTCCGTCGGTAGCTGTGGATGCCCGAAAAACCCGGGCAGGTTGTTCAAAGGAAAAGCGGGAATGTCAGACTGCGGGCAGTCAGACGCGCAGGATGCGCTCGCCGCGCCCGATCCCGCTGGTCCCGGTGCGCACGGTTTCAAGGATGGCAGCACGGTCGATGGCTTCGATGAAGGCATCGAGCTTGGACGCGTCGCCGGTCAGTTCAATGGTGTAGGTCTTGTCCGTCACGTCGATGACGCGGCCGCGGAAGATGTCGGCCATGCGCTTCATCTCGTCACGCTCCTTGCCCACGGCACGTACCTTGATGAGCATCAGCTCACGCTCGGTGTACGGGCCTTCGGACAGGTCCACCACCTTCACGACTTCGATCAGTCGGTTGAGGTGCTTGGTGATCTGCTCGATGACGTCGTCCGAACCGCGCGTGACAATGGTCATGCGCGACAGCGACGGGTCTTCGGTCGTGGCGACCGTCAGGCTTTCGATGTTGTAGCCGCGGGCCGAAAACAGGCCCACCACGCGCGACAGGGCGCCGGCTTCGTTCTCGACCAAAAGGGCAATGATGTGTTTCATGGTGATCGTCCTTGCGGGCTCTTGAGTCACTAGGGCGGTAACCGCAGCGCCGTGGCCTCGTAGTGCGATGAATGCGTTGTCAGGTGGTTCCGGCGGGGCTGGCCGCACAGTTCAGCAGACACCGGCAAGTGTCTGCCTGCTGTGCGCTTCACCCTCGCCGGGTCTCGCTCAATGTCGATGGCTCAGAGTTCCTCGGAGCCCAGCAGCATCTCGGAGATGCCCTTGCCGGCCTTGACCATCGGCCACACGTTTTCGGTGGGGTCGGTGCGGATGTCGAGGAACACGGTGCGGTCCTTGAGCTTGATGGCTTCCTTCAGCGCGCCTTCGACGTCTTCCGGACGCTCGATCAGCAGGCCCACGTGGCCATAAGCCTCGGCCAGCTTGACGAAGTCAGGCAGCGCGTCCATGTAGCTGTGCGAGTAGCGGCCAGAATATTCCAGCTGCTGCCACTGACGCACCATGCCCAGGTAGCGGTTGTTCAGCGCAATGATCTTGACCGGCGTGTTGTACTGCTTGCAGGTGGACAGCTCCTGGATGCACATCTGAATCGAGCCTTCACCGGTGATGCAAAACACATCGGCGTCGGGCTTGGCCAGCTTGATGCCCATGGCGTAAGGCAGGCCCACACCCATGGTGCCCAGACCGCCGGAGTTGATCCAGCGACGTGGCTCTTCGAACTTGCTGTACTGCGCGGCGAACATCTGGTGCTGACCGACGTCCGACGTGATGTAGTAGTCGGTGCCCTTGGTCAGCTCGGTCAGTTTCTCGACCACGGCCTGCGGCTTGATGACCTCGGTGGAAGTCTTGAACTTCAGGCAGTCGCGCTTCTTCCACTCGTTGATCTGGCTCCACCAGGCTTCCAGAGCCTTGGGCTCGGCACGCTGGGTGGACTCCTTGATCTGGGCGATCATCTCGATCAGCACGTCCTTGACGTCGCCCACGATGGGGATGTCAACCTTGACGCGCTTGGAGATCGACGAGGGGTCGATGTCGATGTGGATGATCTTGCGCTCGACCTGGGCAAAGTGCTTGGGGTTGCCGATCACGCGGTCGTCGAAGCGGGCACCAATGGCAATGACCACGTCAGCGTGCTGCATGGTCATGTTGGCTTCGTAGGTGCCGTGCATGCCCAGCATGCCCAGGAAGGTCTTGTCCGAGGCAGGAATGGCACCCAGACCCATCAGGGTGCTGGTGCTGGGGTAGCCCAGCATGTTGACCAATTCGCGCAGCTCGTTGGCCGCCTCACCCAGGATGACGCCGCCACCGGTGTAGATGTAAGGACGCTTGGCCGTCAGCAGCAGTTGCACGGCCTTGCGGATCTGACCGCCGTGGCCCTTGCGCACCGGGTTGTACGAGCGCATTTCCACCGACTCAGGGTAGTGGAAGGCAGTGGTCTTGAGCGACACGTCCTTGGGGACATCGACCACGACGGGGCCAGGACGGCCGCTGCGGGCGATGTGGAAGGCCTTCTTCATGGTCTCGGCCAGGTCGGCCACGTCCTTGACCAGGAAGTTGTGCTTGACGATCGGGCGGGTGATGCCGACGGTGTCACATTCCTGGAAGGCGTCCAGACCGATGGCGGCCGTGGGCACCTGACCGGTGATGACGACCATGGGGATCGAGTCCATGTAGGCCGTGGCGATGCCGGTCACGGCATTGGTGACGCCAGGGCCGGAGGTGACCAGGGCCACGCCCACTTCGCCGGTGGCGCGGGCATAGCCGTCAGCAGCGTGAACGGCGGCCTGTTCGTGGCGCACCAGCACGTGCTCGATGGTGTCTTGTTTGTACAGCGCGTCGTAGATGTAGAGGACAGCGCCGCCGGGGTAGCCCCAGATGTACTTGACGTTCTCGGCCTGCATGCAGCGGACAAGAATGTCAGACCCGTTGAGAATTTCGCCGCTTTGGGCGTGAGTCGTATCCATGATGAGTGAAACCTTTCCGAATTTCTCTAACGAAAAACGATCGGTGCCCCTCTACACCAGCACAGCCGTGAAGCTGTGACAGCAGCACTGCGGCAACGGATTGCCAGCGTGCTCGCCCTCATGAGGCGGATTTGGAGCCTGCGCGGCCTGCCACTGGTACGGATTGAGCACACCAGATTCAGGCCAGATCGAGATGACGCAAGAGCGGCATTATCGCATCCTTCATGCTGATCCGGCTCGCGCGGACACACCTGCCCTGCGTGCGATAGGGCAACTCGTGAAAGGGGGTGCCATAATCGCCCGCCAATTCGTCGCTCTCGTGCCCTACCGTGCCTGATCAGCCATCCTCATCGCCGGAAGACGCGCTCAACGACTTTCTCAAAAGCGTCGAGCGACGTGCGTTCAAGCGCGCCGCCTACGCGGTGCGCGACGACGACGCGGCCCTGGACATCGTGCAAGACACCATGATCCGCTTGTCGCAGAGTTACGCTGATCGCCCGCCAGGCGAGTGGCCAATGCTGTTCCAGCGCATCCTGTCCAACGCCATCCTCGACTGGTTCAGGCGTCAAAAAACCCGCAATGCGGTGTTCACCAATCTGGGGGATCTGGAAGCGCGTTATAGCGACGAAGATGGGCACTTTGATCTGCTCGCCGTTTTCAACATGGCCGATGTCAGCACAGAAAGTGCCGACGACAGCGCCAGCCGCGCGGAAACCCTCGCCCAGATCGAAGAAGAAATCAACAAGCTGCCAGCACGTCAACGCGAAGCGTTTCTGTTGCGTTACTGGGAGGAGTTCGATGTGGCAGAAACGGCTGCGTCAATGGGTTGCTCTGAAGGCAGCGTCAAAACCCATTGCTCACGCGCCGTCCACGCCTTGGCTCAGAGTCTTCAATCACGCGGTATTTCATTGTGAACAGTTCATCCACACCTGCCTTGCCGCCCGCACAGCGCGATGCCCTTGAGGCACGCTTTGCGATGCGTGTGCGCGCACACCTGGATGAAGGCGCACAAGCCCTGCCCCACGACATTGGCGAACGCCTCAGGGTTGCACGGGAGCAAGCCGTCGAGGCGGCGCGCACCGCCCGTGCAACCAGCCTGGCACCTGCTGTCGTGCCATCACCTGTGTTCGTGCCACAGGCCGGTCTGAGCCTGGCTGGCAGTCGAGGCACCACAAGTCTGACTGCGCCCACACACGTCTGGCATGAGGTGCAATCTGCTCGCAGCGCTCGCCATAATGCGCCGCCCGTCGAACCGCCGATGGGTTGGGGATGGCGTCTTGCGCTGGCACTGCCCCTGATTGCGCTGGTGGCGGGGTTGTGGGGTATTCAGCGTTATCAGTACCATGAAAATGTCGAAGCCACCACGGCCGTGGACATGCAATTGCTGACCGATGATCTCCCCCCGGACGCTTACGCTGACCCCGGTTTCGAGGCCTATCTGAGCCTGGACGCTGATCCGGACGGTGAGCAATGGGTTGATGCGCCGGTGCCGGTGGACGGCGATTTCCGCGCCCCAGATAGCGCTGGCAAGTCGAACGATCTCTGACCACGGAGGCCACTGTGAAAACGATGTTCAATGGCACATGGTCGCCCCCGGCCGTGACCAGATTGCTGACGGCCTGTCTGATGGGCTGCGTGATGCTGACCAGCCCGACGCTGGCTGCTGAGCGCGTGCCAGCAAGCACGGCTGTCACACGTGTCGTCGCAGCAGATACCGCCACTGAATGGCACGCGTTGACAGCGCAGCAACGCGAGGTGCTGAAACCCTTGGCGCATCAATGGCGTTACATGGACGACCCGTCACGAGACAAATGGCGCAATGTCGCGAATCGCTACGGCAGCCTTCCACCTGCCGAGCAACGCCGACTCCAGCAGCGCATGGCACGCTGGTCTGATTTGCCACCCCAGGAGCGTGGCGAAGCACGCCTGCGCTTCCAGCAGTCCAGGCAACTTTCCGCGCACGAACGCCAGCGCAAATGGGAGGCCTATCAGGCTCTGCCGCCCGAAACTCGCGAGGCCTTGAGTCGTCGCGCCAGGCGTCAGGCGCATCCGGTTGAGCTTCCGCACGACATGAGTGGCCCACGCGAGGCCCAGCAGATGTACACGACACGGCAGCGCCGCGAGCAAAGCCAGTCGCATCAGAAGTCGAACATGGCGCCAGGCGCACCCGAAAGCGCCAGACCTGCCCCCATGGTGGTGGCCCCCGTCGTGATCAAGGCCGGCCCTGGTGCCACCACTCGGTTGCTGACGCAACCGGCAGCACCGCCCGGCCACCAGCAAGCTGGTTTGCCCAAGATCAACAGCACAGGCTCGTTTGTGGATCCCGTGACCATGCTGCCTCGCAAGGGCGCGCAAGGTGCGGCCATCACACCGGTGCCCGAACAGGGTCGGGCACACCAGCGTTGAACCCCTGTCCCACCTGCGCCAGCGTGGCGCTGGTGTATGGTTAGGGTTGATCATTTCGCGCCTTTATTGCTTTCCTCACCGGTCCCGATGTCTTTTCTCACCATCCCCGAACAGGGTGGCCTGAGTCTGAGTGCGTGTGCAGAGCGCGCCCGTACCACGGCCCCCACCTTGCGTCGCCGCCTGGCCGCGTTCCTCTACGAGGGGGTGCTGCTGTTTGGTCTGGTGATGGTGGTGGGACTGATTTACAGCATCGCCGTCAATCAGCGTCATGGACTACAGGACCGTGAGGGCATGATGGCCGTTCAGTTTCTGGCGCTGTCGGTGTATTTCATGTGGGCGTGGACCCACGGAGGTCAGACCCTGGCACTCAAGACCTGGCAGTTGCGTCTGGTCACCCCGGAAGGTGGCTCTCTGTCGCCCTCGCGCGCGCTGCTGCGCTATCTGACCAGTTGGCTGTGGTTCATGCCCCCCTTGTTGCTGATCTGGTGGGCGGGCTGGCATGACAAAGGCACGATGACGGCAGCTTTGTTGGGCTGGATGGCCCTGTATGCAGGACTCAGTTGGGTGCTGCCTTCACGCCAGTTTCTTCATGACGTGATCAGCGGCACCCGCGTGATCGACAACCGTAAACAGGTGCCTTGATGACCTTGACCTTGTGTGTGTACTGCGGCTCACGTGATGGCGATGATCCGGCACATCTGGCCGCCGCGCGGGAGGTAGGACACCAGATTGGCGCGCGCGGCTGGCGTCTGGTGTACGGGGGTGGCAGCACCGGCTTGATGGGCGCGGTGGCCGATGCCGCGCTGGCGCACGGGGCCGAGGTCATCGGCATCATCCCGGAGCGCCTGATTAAAAAAGAGCTTGGACACCCTGGTCTGACGAATCTGGAAATTGTCACCAGCATGCATGAGCGCAAGCACCGCATGGCCATGCACGCCGATGCGTTCATCGCCTTGCCGGGTGGCATCGGCACCATGGAAGAAATTTTTGAGGCCTGGACCTGGCGTCAACTGGGCTACCACCGCAAGGCGTTGGGCCTGCTCAATGTGAGAGGCTATTACGACCATCTGCTGCGCTTTCTTGACGTCAGTCAGCAAGGCGGCTTCTTGTGGCCCGATGTGCAAGAGTTGCTGCTGGTGGACGATGACATCGACGCCCTGCTCGATCGCTTGGCCGATGAGCACCAGCGCCTGAAAGTGCAAACGCCGCCCGACCAGCCTGACACCGGTCCTGGCGGCGTTTCGCCGGAAATCTGAACGAACTTTCGAGCGGGCTTTATCGGCCGATCAGACTGCAGCTTCGTCGGTTTCGCCCGTGCGAATGCGCACCACCTGCTCGACGGGGGTGACAAAAATCTTGCCGTCACCGATCTTGCCGGTCTTGGCGGCCTTGATGATGGCCTCGATGCAGCGCTCGACGTCATCGCCCTTGACCACGACTTCGATCTTGACCTTGGGCAGGAAGTCAACCACGTACTCGGCACCACGGTAGAGCTCGGTATGGCCCTTCTGGCGACCAAAGCCCTTGACTTCGGTGACGGTCAGACCGGTGACACCGACTTCAGCCAGGCCTTCGCGCACCTCTTCGAGCTTGAACGGCTTGATGACGGCGGTAATCTGTTTCATGGACATGGTGGGGTACTCCGGGTGAGTCAGCAAAAAGTGGGCAATGGCTGACGCCATGTTGCGGCGCAATGGGGATATTTAAGCACGGCTGTCGCAGTGTCGTCACGAGCAATGTGTGCAAAACCACACCGTGGACACGTCAGGCGCGAAATCTGGAGGTGATGGGGTAGCGCCAGTCCCGCCCGAACGCACGGTGCGTGATGCGGATCCCGACGGCTGCCTGGCGGCGCTTGTATTCGTTGATCTTGAGCAGGCGGGTGACCTTGTCCACATCGGCGTGCTCGTATCCAGCCGCCACGATGTCGTCAATGGATTGGTCGTGCTCCATGTAGCGCGCCAGGATGGCATCGAGCACTTCGTACTCGGGCAAGCTGTCCTGATCGGTCTGGTCAGGGCGCAGTTCGGCCGAGGGTGGGCGCGTGATGATGCGCTCGGGAATGGGTTCAACCTCACCGGCTGCGGCCGCCTGGGCATTGCGCCAGCGCGACAGGCGGTACACCAGGGTCTTGACCACATCCTTGATGACCGCAAACCCACCAGCCATGTCACCGTACAGCGTGCAATAGCCCGTGGCCATTTCGCTTTTGTTGCCGGTGGTCAGCACCAGTGAGCCGGTTTTGTTGGACAAGGCCATCAACAAGGTGCCTCGAATGCGGGCCTGGATGTTCTCTTCGGTGGTGTCTTCGGCTCGTCCCACGAACAGGGGTGCCAGCGAGGCCTTGAAGGCCTCGAACTCGGGTGCGATGGTGATTTCGTCGTGGCGCACGCCCAGGCGGTCGGCCATGTCTTTTGCATCAATCCACGAGATGTCGGCGGTGTACGGCGACGGCATCATCACGGTACGCACCTTGTCGGCTCCCAGGGCATCCACTGCGATGGCCAGAACCAAAGCAGAGTCGATGCCCCCTGACAAACCAATGAGGACGCCAGGAAATCCATTTTTGCCAATGTAGTCGCGCACACCGCAGACCAGCGCGGCCCAGATTTCGGCCTCTTCGGACAGAGGCTCGGCAAGGGGGCCGCTGACCTCGCCTTGAACCTGCAACAGAACCGGCAGGGTGGCCACTTCAAAGCTGGGCGCGCGGGCACCAACTTCGCCTTGGGCGTTGACGGCGAACGAGGCACCGTCGAACACCACTTCGTCCTGGCCACCCACCATGTGGGCATACACCAGCGGCAAACCCAGCCTGCGCGCGCATTCGCCCATGCGGGCTTCACGCTCGACACGCTTGGCAACGTGAAACGGCGAGGCATTGAGCACCACCAACGCCTGAGCGCCTTGTGCCTGCGCCGACTCGGCGGGCTCGTCAAACCAGGCGTCTTCGCACACCAGCAAGCCCACGCGCCAACCCAATACCTCAACCACAACGGGGCCCAGGCCAGCTTCGCGGCCGCTGATGAAATAGCGGCGCTCGTCGAACACCTGGTAGTTGGGCAGCTCACGCTTGGCGTAGCTGGCGATGATCTGGCCGCCCCGAATCAGGCTGGCGGCGTTCAAACGCCTGGGCACAGACCAGGAGCGGGTTCGCAGGTCATCACCCAAGGCCTGCAGAGGATGCCCCAGCACCAGATGCAGATCGGGCAAATCAGCCAGACTGTGCGCAATGTGCTGGGTGCTCGCATCACAGGCCTGCATGAAGGCGGGACGCAACAAGAGGTCTTCAGGGGGATAGCCGCACAGGGCCATTTCTGGCGTGACCACGAGGCGCGCGCCTTCAGCGTAGGCTTGGCGGGCCGCGTCGATGATGGTGCGGGCGTTGCCCTGCAGGTCACCGACCACGGGGTTGAATTGCAGCAGGGCCACGGACAGCGCTTGGGCTGGGGCGGCCGGAGATGACACAGAATTCATGAGCAGCATTCAAACGGACAGCGCAGATGCGCAGGTGAGCATGGTAGCGGGCCTGACCGTGCATTGGCACTCCGATCTGGCCGAGATCGACGCCGAACAGTGGGACGACCTCGTGGTCGGGGTGGACGGTGGGGGTCCATTTTTGCGCCTTGCCTTCTTGCGCGCCATGGTGGACAGCGGCAGTGCCTGCCCGGATACCGGCTGGCATCCGCTGCTGCTGACGGTGCGCGATGCACAAGGCCAGCTACTGGCTGGTTCCCCCTTGTTTGTGAAAGATCACTCCTACGGCGAGTACGTGTTTGACTGGGCCTGGGCCGATGCACACGATCGGGCGCTGGCCTCGCAAGGCGCGCACTACTATCCCAAATTGCTCAGTGCAGTGCCGTTTTCACCCATTCCAGGTCAGCGCCTGCTGGTGCGACCCGATGTACCTGCCGATCTGCAGATGGCCTTGCACACGCAACTGCTGAACGCCATCACAGCGCAGTGTGAGGCCCAGGGATGGTCATCGGCCCACGCCTTGTTTGTGTCGGAAACCGAGGCCCAACAGGCCGAGCGCGCCGGCTGGCTGCGGCGCAGCGGGGTGCAGTTTCACTGGGAGAACCGGGAGGAGGTACCGTACGGCGATTTCGAGGACTTTCTGGCCAGCCTGCAGCGCGACAAGCGCAAGAAGATCCAGCAGGAGCGGCGCAAGGTGCGCGAGGCGGGCATTGAGTTTGTGATTCGCCAGGGTGCCGAGCTGACCCAGGACGATTGGGATTTTTTCTACCGCTGCTACGCGCAGACCTATCTGGAGCGGGGACGACAGCCGTATCTGACACGCGATTTCTGGCAGCGGGTGAGTCAGGCCCTGCCCGAGCATTGGGTGTTGTTCACCGCCATGCAAGGTGGCACCCCCGTGGCCAGCGCCTTGCTGGCGATCGACCCGGTGCGGCGCGTGGCCTACGGGCGCTACTGGGGCGCGGTGGCACAGGTGTCTTGCCTGCACTTCGAGGCTTGCTACTACCAGCCTCTGGCGTGGTGCATCGCGCAGGGTTATCGGCGCTTTGAGGGCGGCGCACAGGGGGAGCACAAACTGGCGCGGGGCTTGATGCCGGTGGCGACGCAGTCTGTGCATTGGCTGGCCCATCCGGGTTTGCGGGATGCCGTGGCCCGCTTTCTGGATCGGGAGTCTCAAGGTATCGGGCAATACCTGGAGCACCTGGATGCGCGAGCACCGTTCAAAATTTCATCCAACGTACCAGAACGCAATGAGGTGCAGTGAGTGCGGGATCGACACAGGTTGGCGCAAGGGGTATCTGGCTCGTGGCAACATCCGGTTTTCTGCCCTGATGCCACCTGACCGGGTGACCTGACCGCCGTGACCGCTGTGACCCCCTTGCCCGTTTCGCCTGCCGCCCCAAACCTCGCCCCTCGCCTGCAAGCCCTGCGCGAGCGCATGGCGCAGCAGAACTGGCAGGCCGTGCTGGTGCCCAGCAGCGATCCGCACCTGTCGGAGTACCTGCCGGAGCGTTGGCAAGGCCGGGTGTGGTTGAGCGGGTTCACCGGCTCTTCGGGCACTTTACTGGTATCCAACACGCGGGCGGCCGTGTTCACCGACAGCCGTTATTGGGAGCAGGCCGAGGCCGAGCTGGCGGGCAGCGGCGTCGATCTGGTCAAGCTGGAAGGCTCGACGGTGGCTGCATACCTGGCCTGGCTGGAAGACCTGGGCTTGCCCACCTCCCCGGCCCCCATCCTGGCCGTGGATGGTGCCGTGATGGGCCTGGCGCAAACCCAACAACTGCGGGATGCCCTGCGCAGCGAAGGCTGGCAGTTGTTCACCCAGCAGGATGTGCTGGACAGCATCTGGCCGGAACGCCCGGGGCTGCCCACCGCACCGGTGTACGAACACGCCCTGCCCCACGCTGCCACCTCGCGCACCGAGAAACTGGCCGGCGTGCGTGCGCAGATGCGCGACCGGGGTGCCACCCACCACTGGATCACCACGCTGGACGACCTGGCCTGGTTGTTGAACCTGCGGGGAGCTGATGTCGAATACAACCCGGTGTTCCTGGGTCATGCGCTGGTGACCCTGGATGCGGTGACGCTGTTCGTGGGTGAGGGCAAGATCGATGCGGCGCTGGCCACCCGCTTGGCGCAGGATGGGGTGACGGTTCGCCCCTACGGCGAGGCGCTGCCGACCTTGGCCGCCCTGCCCGCCGACTGTGTGATGTTGCTGGACCCCAAGCGCGTGACCTGGGGACTGCGTGAAGCCCTGCCCACCGGCGTCAAGGTGGTGGAGGCGATCAACCCGAGCACCTTGGCCAAGTCGCGCAAGACGGATGCGGAAGCGGCTTTCATCCGCGAAGCCATGGAGCGCGACGGGGCGGCGATGTGCGTGTTTTACGCCTGGCTGGAGCAGGCCCTGGGCCGTGAACACGTGAGCGAGATGACCATTGACGAGCGCATGACGGCCGAGCGCGCCAAGCAGCCCGGCTATGTGTCGCTGAGCTTCCCGACGATCGCGGGCTTCAATGCGAACGGTGCACTGCCCCATTACCGCGCCACGCCCGAGGCGTATGCGGTGTTGAGCACCCCCGCTGGTTTGACGGCCGAGGGCCTGTTGTTGATTGACTCCGGGGCGCAGTACCTGGGGGGCACCACCGACATCACCCGGGTGTGGGCCATTGGCACGCCGAGCGCCGCGCAAAAGCGCGACTACACGCTGGTGCTCAAGGGCACGATGGCGCTGTCGCGGATGCGCTTTCCGCAAGGCACTTTGGCCCCGATGCTCGATGCCGTGGCGCGCGCGCCCCTGTGGGCCGAAGGGCTGGACTTTGGCCATGGCACGGGCCACGGTGTGGGGTACTTCCTGAACGTGCACGAGGGGCCGCAGTCGATCTCGAAGGCGGTGCCGGTGCCGGACATGGCGATGTTGCCGGGCATGATCACCTCGATCGAGCCGGGACTGTACCGACCCGACCAATGGGGCATCCGCATCGAGAACCTGGTACTCAATGTGCCGGTGACGCCGACCGCGCCCGATGCAAAGCCCGGCACCCCTGAATATGGACGCTACCTGGCGTTCGAAACGCTGAGCCTGTGCCCCATCGACACGCGCTGCATCGACCGAAACTTGCTGCGCGACGACGAGGTGCAATGGCTCAACGCCTATCATGCGCAAGTGCTGCATCGCCTGAGCCCATGGCTCAGCGGTGATGCGCTGGCTTGGCTGCAATGTCGCACCCAAGCCCTGTAAGCTAGATCATTTCCTGAAACCTGTCCTTCTGACACCATGAACATTTCGCACTTCAACGATCTGCTGGAAGCCGCCAGCCAGCAACCCGATGCCCAGCGACTGCTGCTGGTCTTTGCGGGCGCGAGCCTTCCCGACGACGCATCGCCAGAGCAAAAAGCTGCCTTCGAAGCCGGACATGGTGGCGAGTTGACGCCCTTGATGTGCGTGGACAAAACGCCCGATGAAATCGGCAGTTTCGACAAACTGGTGAGCGAAGCGGCCCAGTTCGGGCACAACTGGGTGGTGGTTTTTGTTGCTGGCATGTCCGGCATCGGTCCTCGCGCGCCCTCCACGGACGACGCGCAGAAGAACCTGCAAGAGATGGTCGATGCAATCAAGGTCGGTCAGATTGACCGATTCATCCCGTTCAATCTGGATGGCGATGCCATCCGATTGAACTGACCCCCACAAATTACAGGCTCTTCAAGGCACTGCAGCGACCTCGGCCGGCTTGACGTTTTCGTCCATCGGCTTGGCCTCCACCTCAGCCTGCTTGGCAGGTGCGTCAGCCGACTTGACTGACTTGACGGGTTGATCAGACCACCCACCGCCCAGTGCCTTGTAAAGCAACACCGTGTGGGTGTTGAGCTCAACCTCAGCCACGGTGGCGTCATCCTCACGCTCTAGCGCATCAGCCTGAGCTTCCAGTGCGGCCTGCAGCAAAGACTGACCCGCACCAAAAAGTGCCATGCGCTCGCGCGCAAACTGGTGCGCCAGATCGGCCGACTGGCTCAGGTAGGCAACCCGAGATGTGTAGGCGTGGTGGGCGTTGTAAACGTTTTCGACGTCTTCCAGCGCACCCAGCACGGTCTTTTCATACTCAAGGGCCACGCCCTCAAGCTGCGCTTCATTGGCCGCGATGTTGGCGCGGATCCGCCCAGCCGTGAAGATCGGCAACCGCAGGCCGACACCCAGAGTCTGGGTACCAAAGTTGTAGCCTTCCATGTCATCTGGATGGATGCGGCCCGCCGATGTGCCCATGCCAATGTAGAACTTGGGAAACAGCTCGGCACGGGCAGAACCAACCTTCGCCATCTGCGCGCGCACCTTGCGCTCTACACCACGCACGTCAGGACGGCGCGCCAGCACATCACCCGGCATCACCGCGGGCAGGCTGGGCGGGCGGCGAGCACCCGGTGGCATCGGCGGCAGTTCAGTCAGGCTTTGCGGAGGCTTGCCCATCAAAACAGCAATGCGGCGCAAATGGCTCGCAAGCAAAGCCTTCAAGGGCTCGACCTTCGACTGGGCATCACGCAGCATCATCTCAGCGCGGGCCATTTCAGCAGCCTCGGTCTGGCCCGATCTGAAACGCCCCTGCGCATACTTCACGCCGCGCTCGGCAACATAAATGGCCCGCTCCAGAATGCGCATGCGCTTTTCAACGCCACGCGCCTCAAAGTAACGGGTGGCGATGTCGGAGGCAACCATCAACTGCGCGCCATGCTCCTGCTCATGCGCACCCTGAATGAGTTGGCTGACCATCTCGGCATCAGAGTGCCGTGCGCCGAACACATCGACCTCCCAGGTCGCGGTAAGCCCATAGGCGTGACTGTTGCCCTGAGGCATGCTGAGATTGTCGGGTAGCGAAGGCACCAGGTTACCCGGCAGCGGAAACGGAAGGTTGCCAGGAAAAGTTGTGCCATTGTTGGCGTCGGGAATGGGCACGCCACCGGTCTGGCGTGTACGCCCCGCCCCAGCCACCGCATCGACCGATGGGTAATACGCTGATTCGGCCATGCCGTGGAAGGCACGCGCCTCCTTGATGCGGGCCAAAGCAATGCGCACATCAACGTTTTGACGCAGCCCTTCTTCAATGTAGCCACTCAGCACCGGGTCTTCCAACTGCTGCCACCACTGCGCGATGTCTTTGCTGCCTTGCGCCGTCGTCGGATTCACCGAATCAAACTGCTGAGGCACCTCAACCGCCAACTCAGGCTTGTCCACCTGAACGGTGGTGCAAGCTGAAATCATCAAGGTGGCTGCCGCAGCCGCCAACACACGCACCGAGGCGGGAAACGGCCAGGATGGGGTCACATACATGCGTTGAGCACTCATGTCTCACTCCAAATACAAAACAAGAGGGATCAGCCCTGACGGGCCAACATGGAGCGAAAGCGCATCAGCGCCAGCGCCAGAAAAGCCACACCGATGCCACCCACGGCCACCATTTGGGGCCAGACGATGTCGAAACCGGCAGCGCGGTACAAAATGCCCTGTGCCAGCAGCACGTAGTGTGTCGATGGCGACAACTGCATGGCGTGCTGCAACCAGTAGGGCATGTTCTCAAAGGGTGTGGCCGAACCAGACAGCATGTACATGATCACGAACACCGGCACCGCCAGCAAGCCGAACTGAGGCATGGACGACGCCACCGTCGCCAGCAAAATGCCCAGTGCGGTGAGCGAGAACAGATACAACCCCGTGCCGACCAGGAACAAACCCACCGATCCTTCAATCGGCACGCCCAGCACGCCGCCGATGATCCCGACCACGGACACCGCCACGGCCAGCAAAATCACCAGTCCGTTGGCCAGGATCTTGGCCACAGCGATTTCGCTGGGGCGAACCGGCATCACCAGCAAGTGCTCGATGGTGCCGCGCTCACGCTCACGGATCACCGCCGCCCCCACCAACACCACCGACAACACCGTCACGTTGTTGATGAGCTGCATCACCGAGGTAAACCAGCTGGTGATGGTGTTCGGGTTGTAGAGCACACGCACGACCTGCCGTGTTGGTAGCCGCTTGTCAAGGTTGTCCACCTTGAACTCGCTGAGCGTCTCACGCAGCACGATTTCCGTGATGTAGGCAATGCCCAGTTGCGCTTGCGCCATTGCAGTGGCGTCCACGGTCAGTTGCACGCTCGTGGCACGCTGGCCATGGATATTGGCTTCGAACTGCTCGGGAATCTCGACGATGAACAAGAACTTTCCCTCGTCCATCGCAGCTTGGGCAGACGCCGGCGTCAGGTCAACTGGCGTCTGGAACATGGGTGGGCGCAACGCCGCACGAATGCGATGCGACAGGCCGGACTGATCGTGGTCAATGATGCCGATGGTCACATTGGTGACATCGGCCTTGGCCCCGACGGCCACCACATAAACCGCCACCGTGAAGGAGATGAGGATGGCCCCCATCATGGTGCGGTCACGCAGCACGCAACGCAACTCTTTGAGGCTGAGGTAAAAAACGTTGATGAACCAGATCATGTCAACGCTCCTGCTTGCTGACGAACAGCCGAGCGGCGGTCAGGTACACCACCGAAAACCCCATCATGATCACACTCGCCAAGCCCAGGGTATTCCACTGCAACTGCCAGTTCTTGGTGAACACACCCAGGGTGACCTTCTGGAACCACGACGCCGGGAAGCCCTGCGCGATGTAGAAGTTGATCCCATCCAACGTGGAAACCGGACTGAGCACACCCGCAAAGTTGGTCGTGATGATCACGCACAAGATGGCAGTGAGGAACTGCGCAGCTACCTGCGTTTGCACGAAGGCCGAGATCAGCAAACCCATGGCGGTGATGGCAAAGGCATAGGCGGTAGCCCCCAAGGTGAGCGCCAGAAAACTGCCTTTGAGCGGCACCCCAAGTCCCCAGATGAGCACCCCCACCAAAGTGAAGTAACTCAGCATGGTCAGGGCCACATAAGGCAATTGCTTGCCGATCAGGAACTCGCTGATGGAACCCGGTGAGGCGTAGAGATTGACCATGGTGCCCATCTCCTTCTCACGCACCACACCCAAGGCCGTGAGCATGGCCGGAATCAGGGTCATCGCCAGCATGAGATTGCTGGGTCCAAAGACAAAAACGCTCTGATAGGACGGGTTGTAAGCCATGCGTGGCTCAATCGAGATCGGCATCGTCGGCATGTCTGCACCTGGCGTTGCCCTGGCCAGATTGAACGCATGCTCGATGGCCACCGCCTTGATCGAGTTCACCGTGTGCGCAGCACGCACCAGGCTGCCACCGTCAACATAAAAGGCCACTTCAGGCTGTCGTGCACCGATCAGATCACTGCCAAAGCCGGGCGGCACATCGATCACCAGCCACGACTTTGAAGAGCGCAAGTGCGTGTCAATCTCGCTGGCATCGCTCAAAGGTGCTTGCTCGACAAAGTGTGTGGACCCGGCAAAGTGTTCAATGAAACGGCGACTGTCCGTGGTCTGATCGCGATCAAGCACCGCAAAGCGAACGTCCTTCACATCGAAGCTCAGCCCCCAGGTTGCCGCACACAAGACGATGATCGGCCCGATGATGGCGAACGCCAGACGGATGGCATCGTGACGCAACTCCATGGCCTCACGCTGGGCATACGCCCACATGCGACTGAACCACAAACTGACAGCCGATTGCGGCGGTGGTTCGACGTGCGATGTGATCGCAGGCTGATCCAGAGGATCTTCCTCGATGGTGTGGTGAGGCAAGTGATCGGCCTCCTGATCGGCCTCCAGGTAATCGATGAAGGCCTGCTCCAGCGTCTCGCAACCACGCTGCACGCACAGATCATCCGGCTTGCCAACCGCCAGCACACGCCCACGGTGCATCAGGGAAATTCGGTCACAGCGCTGCGCTTCGTTCATGAAGTGCGTGGACACGAAAAGGGTAACGCCCTCTTCCCGCGACAAGCGGATCATGTGTCGCCAGAACATGTCACGGGCCGCCGGGTCCACCCCGGAGGTAGGCTCGTCAAGGATCAACACCTCCGGCTTGTGCAGACAAGCCGCTGCCAGCTGCAAACGCTGCCGAATGCCCAGCGACAAGCTGGAGGGCATGGTTTCAGCGTATTCACGCAACTCGAAGGTGTCCAGCGACTCTTCGATGGCCGGACCCGCCGTGGCCGCATCCATGCGATACAAACGCGCGTGCAACACCAGGTTCTGGCGCACCGACAACTCTTCATACAGCGAGAAAAGCTGCGACATGTAGCCAATGTGCAAGCGCGTGCGCAGGTCAGACGCATCCACCGGTTTGCCCAGCAAGCGCGCGGAGCCTTCCGTGATATCGAGCAAACCCGTAAGCATCTTCATGGTCGTGGTCTTGCCACACCCGTTGGAGCCCAGAAAGCCAAAAATCTCACCGCGCGGAATGCAGAACGTCACATCCCGGGCTGCCACGAAATCACCAAACCGGCGCGTGAGCCCTTCGGCCTCCATGGCAGGTGGCCCATCGTGGGCAGGCAAAGGCGGAATCAACAAGGGCGACGAGTCACCTTTGCGAGACAGCTTGATGTAGGCCTCTTCCAGCGTGGCCGAGCGCGTTTGCTCCAACACGCCAATGGTTGGTGCGCACACCAGAATTTGCCCATCGTCCATCGCCACCAGGTGGTCAAAGCGCTCGGCTTCCTCCATGTAGGCCGTCGCAACCAGCACCGTCATTTGCGGCCGCTCGGTGCGCAGGCTCTCCACCAACGCCCAGAACTGGCGACGTGACAGGGGATCCACACCTGTGGTGGGCTCGTCGAGAATGAGCAAATCCGGGTTGTGCACCAGAGCCGCACACAGCGACACCTTTTGCTTCATCCCGCCCGAGAGCTTGCCAGCCGGTCGGGCGTGGAAAGGGTCGAGTGCCGTTGCACGCATGAGGCGTTGAATCCGCTCATCGCGCTCGGCTGGAGGCACACCAAACAGACGCGCCGAAAAGTCAATGTTGTCGTAAACGGACAGAGATCGGTACAAATTGCGCCCGAGCCCCTGAGGCATGTACGCAACGCGCGGAGCCAGTTCACGGCGGAAGGTGGCATCCGCCACATCCCCGCCCAGCACCGTCATGCGACCGGACTGCAGCTTCTTGACACCTGCCATGAGGGCGAGCAAGGTGGACTTGCCCACGCCGTCTGGCCCCACCAGCCCCACCGTCTTGCCCATCGGCAAAGAGAGACTGACGTTGTCCAACGCCCGCTTGCCGTCGTAGGCGTGACTCAGCGATTCAACGATGATGGCGTACTGCATCGCGTGCTCACCACACGCCGGC
Source organism: Aquabacterium sp. (assembly GCA_017994835.1). GTDB lineage: Bacteria > Pseudomonadota > Gammaproteobacteria > Burkholderiales > Burkholderiaceae_C > Aquabacterium. Next base: position 20,873 of record JAGOKC010000010.1, read on the forward strand.
CGTACGTTCATCGGACTTCTTGCTGTCCTGCGCAGCCGGAGCATCGGCCAGGCGCACGAAACCATTGCCGGTCAGACCACCTTTGAGCAAACCGGCATTGGCCAGCGCCACCTCAGGCGTCAGAGACAACTTCACCCGAAAGCTCAGCTTCTCGCGCTCGCTGGCAGTTTCAACATGCTTGGGCGTGAACTGGGCATCGGCCGAAACGAAACTGACCTTGGCAGGCAGGCGCACGTCGGGCGCAGCGTCCAACACGATGCGGGCATCATCACCCACACGAACCTGACCTGCCACCTTGGTTGGCAAGAAAATGGTCATGTGAACCTGAGTGGGGTCCACCAGCGTCGCCACACGGCCACCAGCTGGAATCACGGAACCGGGCTCAACCACGCGGTACTCAATGCTGCCATTGACCGGTGCCTTGAGCGTGTGATCAACGATGGCGTTCTTCAAACGCTCGATGCCTGCATCTGCCTCAGCCTGAGCGGCCTTGGCCTCGCCCAATGCTGCCGTCGCAATGCGCACACCGCTGGACTCACCATCGCGCTGTGCTTCACGCTTCTTGAGCTCGGACTCGGAGATGAGCACTTCGTTGCGCATTCTGAGCGCATTGTCGTAATCCATCTGCGCCACCTTTGCCTTGAGGCTTTGGACGCTGATTTCGCCTTGAGCACGCGCCATCGCCTGGGTGGCGCGCTGCCGCATGGCCATCACACCGTCGAGCTGACGCTGCAAATCGGTTGCGTCCATCTGCGCCACAACGTCACCGACCTTGACCACATCACCTTCCCGCACGGCAATGGTCTGCACCTGCCCAGGAAACTTGGTGGCGATCTCAATGCGTTGCACGTCGAGTCGCCCATTGCCGGAGACGACTTTGGGGCCCGCCTCCTCGGAACGGAACATGCCCCAGGTTGCCCAGGCACCAGAAACAGCCAGCGCCGACACCACAGCGCCCAGGATGAAACCGCGATAAGGATGGAGAGAAAACTTCATGGTGGTCACTTTGATGGTTCGGTCAGGAAATGATCCACCCATCCATCTGATCTGACTTTGAAGTAGATCAGATGCCCTCCCCCCCGTTTCAACGGGGCTTGTCGCGAAGGAATACAGGGTGGCAGGTCCACGCCCCAAGGGGCCAAGGGTTTCCCCCGTGGGGCGACAGCAACCCAAGGAGAAAGGGCTTTATTTAGCCAGGTCGGCCATCGACTCTGGGTTGTCCGTACCAACGTCCGTGGCGCGCGCCCCAGACCAATAACGTTGACAGCCAGGCCGTCGCAGCAGCCACCAGCAAGTGCTCTGCCTGCGCCGGCCACAAGGTGGCCAACAATCGCAATACGGTGGCCAGTTGCAGGGCCCAGAACAAGCCCCAGGCCAGCGCATCCGCCACCAGCGTGCGACCGCTGTGGCCGCAACTCACGCGGGTCACCATGGCCAGCAGCAAACTGCCCAGGAAGCCCATCGTCAAGGCATGCAAAGGCAGCAGCGTCGGAATGTCCACGCCACGTAAACGCATGCCGACGGTGAACGCATCCAGGCAGAACGCCACGCCCAGCCACACAAAGCCCAGATGCAACATGGCCAACAGGCGATTGCGCAAACTGCGCCACAAACCCCAGCGCACCGCCAAGGCCAGCAAGGACACGCCTGACAAAAGTGACGTGACCACGCGCACGATCAACAACCACGTCGGTGTTTGCGAACTCAGCCACTCCAGGCAAACCCAACCACCTTGCATGAACACCACACCCAGCAAGGTCCACAGCAGCCAGTTGGGACGCCATGCATCAAGACTGGGCACCGCTGAGGCAGAGAAAAACGGAATCATGCGGTGAGCCACCACACCATACACAGGAGTGATGAACCACCACAAAGCCAAAAGCGCCACCATGCGGACCCATGCAAAATTCTGTGTGGCAAGGCCCAAGGCAGCCACAACCATGATCAGCAAGCCCACGGTGCTCGCCACAGCAATCAGAGTGGCGTGAAGACGATCAGGTGCCGGACTGCGACGCACCATGCCGACAAAACGTCCGGCCAGCAACGCCCACCCCAGAGCCACCAAACCCATGCCCAGTGCAGCCATGGTGGCATGCAAATATGCCCCTGCGAGCAGGACCACCCACCCCGTCAGCATGGTCGCGACACCCGGCAGGATCTGGCGCGCACCGACATCGGGCAAACGCAACCACTTCGGCCCTGCCGTGAACAAAAATCCGACAAAAAACAAGGGCATGAAGCCCAGAGTCATCAACACGGCATGCACGAACGTGTCGGGGACGACCATGTTCATGTTCCAGGCACCGTGAGCACGGTTCAACAACACCATCCACCACCACAACGACACTGAAGTCATCATGGCGATGGCGCTGGCAAAGGCCAGCCTGTGCGGGGCATGCAGCAACAACGCAAGCCGCCACGGCTGCTTGTGCAACCGGGCGTGCTCGCGAGCTTGCGCAGGAGACATCGCCTGCGGCGAAGCAGCCTTGGGCGGTTGCGACTTGAGAGGAATGACGTTTCGGGTAGGTCGATCAGTGGGCATGGTTCGTATCACGACGCCCAGCAAACGGCCAACGAGGCGGTCCAACGGCGTCCAGCGTGTTCTTCAAGAGCAAACCATACTCTGTATCGCCCTCCATGACCATCAGCCGATCGAAGAACAAGGTGTCCGGATCGTCCTGCCCTTGCAACAAACGCCAGTACACCTGCGCCGTGGCTTTGAGCCTCAGTGCCACCGGTTGCCCCGCCCCCGCCGGCGTCAGACCGCGTGGCCCGGCAGACAGACGGCAAGTGATGCCCAGGTCTTCGACCACCAGTTCCACCACGCGACCAGAGAGTTCAGCCTGTGTCGCCTCGTCCACCAAAGGCCACCAAAGACGATTGAGTGCCTGTGCCAGCACCATCGAAGGCGGCCACACCGGCAGGCGACGCACCACTTCACGCAAGATATGTTTCATGAGTCGATCCAGATCATGCCCGGGCGCTGGGGCCGGGCGTACCCATTGGACAAAGGTCCAGGCAGACGCAAGGCTCGAATGGCCTCCAACGCCTCACTGCTGGACGCGCCGTGATTCATCACGGCATCGAACTGACGCAACACCTCGGAAAAATCATTCGAGGTGGGAGACAGGCGCAGACGTTGAACGCCTGCCGCCTCCAAGGCTTCTCTCTCACCAAGCAGGCACTGCACGGTACCAGACTGCGTCTGGATGCCATTGAGCGTCAGGAAATCCTGCCCTTCGCGGGTGCGCAACGCCAAGCCATCAGGATCACTCAGGCAACGAAACTCGCACTGGTCTTTCTGCAGATGGTGGTGGCGCGCCGTGAAACAACGCGCAGACAAGGCCAGCGGCATCCGCCCAAAGGCAAACACCTCACTTTGCACAGTCGAGTCTGATGGACAAACCGTTCCAACCGCAGGCAAAGACAACTCCACCGGGGCCACCCAGCGCGTGGCACCCAACGCCGCATACTCGGCCAAGGCCGGGGCGCTGTACACATTCACATGCAGACCAATCACCCAGGGTGAATGCCCTGCCAGCAGGCGAACCGCAGCCGTGTCGTTGGCCTCCAACATGAAATCGCCGTTCTCGGTCCAGCGGCGCAAGGCACGCAATTCGGCCTCGGTCTCCAGCAAGGCCAAGGTGCCGATCACGACCTCCTTGCCAGCCGATTTCAGATCACGGGCCAGATCCAGCCAATCCTCAGGCTTCATCTCATGGCGGCGCGAACACACCACCTCGCCCAGGCAAACCGTGTCTGCAGCAGATTCGGCCACTTCAGCGTAAAACGCCGTCAAGGTATCCCGAGGCCAGTAATACTGCACCGGCCCCACACTCAACTTGAACATGTCATCCTTCCTCAACCGTGCGCCGGTCATTGCCAAGGGCGCGTGAACGCACCCAGCGTGTGCTGCTGCCCCTCGGCCAACCGCCCCAGGGCGGCCGTCCAGGCAGGCTGCACGGTATAGCGATCGGGCTGAGCCCGGCACGCGTCAATGGCCTGACGCCAGGTGCGGGTCACCTGCTCGACGTAAGCCGCACTGCGCTGCCGTCCCTCGATCTTGATGGCCGCCACACCCGCCCGCATCAGGTCCGGCAAAATCGCCAGGGTATTGAGACTGGTGGGCTCCTCGATGGCGTAATCCACCGTCCCTTCCACGTCAAAACGACCCTTGCACAAGGTCGGATAGCCACGCGACTCATTGGGTTCAAACTGATCAATCAGGATGCCACCCAGGCGTGCATCCACGCGATCACCACATTGATCCCAACGAACTGCCGATGGCGGCGAACACACGCCCGCGTTGTTGGGCGACTGCCCGGTGGCATAAGAAGAGAGCGCGCAGCGCCCCTCTACCATCACGCACAAACTGCCAAAGCCGAACACCTCGATCTCGACCGAGGTATGGCGAATCAGGTGAGCCACCTGCGACAAGGTCAGCACACGCGGCAGCACCGCGCGCTGAATACCATAGCGCTCGCGGTAAAACTCGATCGCCTCGTAGTTGGTCGCAGACGCCTGTACAGACAGATGCAGACGCAAATCCGGATGCTTGCGTCGGGCGTACGCCATGACGCCGGGATCTGCCAGAATCAGGGCATACACCCCGATGTCGGCAGCCATGTCCACGGCATCAAACCAGCGCTGAGGCGATTCAGCCTGCGCATAGGTATTGAGGGCCATCAGCACACGACGACCGCGATCGCGTGCGTACTGCACACCTTGCCGGGCCTGTTTCACATCGAAATTCAAGCCCGCAAAGTTACGCGCATTGGTTGCGTCCTTGAGGCCCATGTAAACAGCATCGGCACCTGCATCCACCGCCAATTGCAGCGAACGAAGCGAGCCAGCGGGACACACCAGCTCCGGGCCTTGAGTGACATTCATCTCCAGCCTTTCATCCACGAACCAGTACAGACCCCCCACGGGCAAACCCTGATCCTGATTCCTCGTGCGGATTCTGAAGACACCCACGGCTTTGCACCTTGAGATGCCGCAAAGTCAGCCAACTGAACGACCCCAAGAACATGCCCCATCGTTCGAACGGACGATGACAGGTGACTCACCGCCTCGTTCAATGGGCTGATCTTGATTCGGAGCAAAAAACACCGATTTAACCAGCATGACTGTCCACAAAACAGTCACGCAAGTGCATCATCATGTAACCTATCGTTAACCCGAGTTGGCATCACGCCCGTACAAGTTCATGGCCCGCGATCAAGAAAAACTCACCCTCGTGTACGCCTGCTCAGGCTGCTCCAGCGCCGCGCAACTGGCCAATCACCTCGCCGTGCGACTCGACCGCGAAGGCAGTGCGGAGATGTCATGCATTGCCGGTGTGGGTGGACACGTCCCCAAGCTGGTTCGAACCGCACAGGAAGCCGCTCGGCGAGGTCGCCCTATCGTCGCCCTTGACGGTTGTGCCTTGGCCTGCGTGCGAGCCTCACTGGCCCAGCATGACCTCCAACCGACTGTGCACATTCAACTTGCGCAGCGCGGTGTCAAAAAGGTGTACCGCACCGATTTTGACGAAGATCAGGCGCACACCCTGTTGTCTGAAGTGAGGGAGCAGGTGCAAACGCTGAACGCCCAGTACGCAACGCAACACCTCCATCAAAGATTCGCGAGCGCCATCCCCGCCGCCGGATCCGATCACATTTGAACCGTCCCTGGATGATCGTTACACCGGCCTGACCAGGCTGCACGCAGCAAAAGCACCCAAAGAGGCACCTGTGCCAACCATCAGCCGTAGCAAGCCAATCGCTGAACGTCGGGGATGTGTATCTGACGGCGGTTCACTGCGATGAGTCCGTTGGCCTGCAGTTCGTGCAAGATTCGCGAAAAATGCTCGGGGGTCACCGACAGCAACGATGCGATGGTACCCTTGCTGGTGGGCAAGGAAACAGTGGCGTCGCGCTGTGTTGTTGGCATCAAGCCCACGTCGGGTGACTGAACCAGGTAATCCACCACACGCTTGACGCCGGAGTGCAAGGTCAAGGCCTCGATATCGCGCACCAGGCAGGCAAAGCGACGCGACAAATCGGTGATGAAGCGCAAAGCCAGTTCCGGGCTGCGAGTCAATTCGATCATCAGCACGTCCTTGGGAATCTCGACCATCTGCACATCGACCAACGCCGAAGCATTGACACTGTGGGGTCGATCATTGAACAGCAGCGCCTCTGTGACGCAACCGCCTTCGGCCACCACCTCAATGACCTTCTCGTGTCCGTTGGAGCCTTTGGCGTACAGCTTCACCAAGCCATCCACCACCAAAGACAATCCTTCGCAATCATCGCCAGCAGCAAAGATCTCGGTGCCGCGCGGCACCCGTCTGACACGCGATGCAGCGGCAATGCGCTGCAACTCTGCTTCCGGCATGTTCTGGAATAAAACCTGACTACCCAGGTAAGACACCACATCTACCCGACGTGAACCCATGTTTGACCTCTCCAAAATCCAGTGAGCTGCGTGGATTCTGGGTTCAAGTTGTCATTATGGATTTGATGCGGCGCAAAGCTAACCGATGCGACAACCATGTGGTTATCCCTTCATCGGGGTGCCAGATGCCGCTCAGGCAGGCGGATACCAGGAAGAATCAACTTCGTTGAAAATCGAGCTGCTGTCCACGGCCATGTCACGGTACGGACCTGTGCCGCTGTGATCGGCGATGGATGCGGGAACGAACTTGCCGGTCTGGACATCGAAAACGTGAATCTCACCTTCTTCGATGACATAGTGCCAACCATGCAGCGAGATCTGGCGTTTTTCAACCCGTTGGCGCACCATCGGATAGTCCATCAGACGCTCAAGTTGCAGCACCACCGACCGTTGCTCGGTACGCCGCAGTGCCTCCTGCGTCACCTGGACGGGCAAGATGGCCTCACGAGCCAAGTCCAACCAGGCATTGAGATTTTGAGCTTCGGGGGAGAGTTCTTCGTAAAGCGCCTTCATGGCACCGCAGTCGGAGTGACCGCACACGACAATCTGACTGACATGCAGATTGAGTACGGCGTATTCAATCGCAGCAGCAGTCCCGTGCAGACCATGCAGACCGTTATAGGGTGGCACCAGCGCGCCGACATTGCGAACAATGAATAACTCGCCTGGGCCAGAGCCCGTCAACATGTAGGGCAGGAGACGGGAATCAGAACACCCCACGAATAAAATCGTGGGGCGCTGACCCTGTTCGACCAACTCCTTGAATTGCCCCTGATACTGGGGGAAATAATCGGTTCGAAAGCGTCGAATTCGATTGAGCAGGTCGTCGTCCATGCCTTACTGCAGCAAAGGTGAATCGGCTGCGTCGAGGCTCACGCCATGAACCTCCCAGCGCCCTGCCAGCAACTGCATGGCTTGACGCAATGCCGTCACCCAAGCCTGCTGACGCAGGGATTGCGCAACAGCTTCTTGCACCACCTCAAAGTCCTGCACCTGCCCAGGCTGCCGTTGCAGCACCTCAACGACGTGCAGACCGAAACGGCTGTGCACCAGTCGAGGCAGCACACCGACGTTGGCCGAGCCTTCATCTTGCCCGAAGAGCTCACGGGCAAACTCAGGCGCGCAATCGGCTGCAGTCAACCAACCCAGGTCACCGCCCTGTTCAGAACTGGGGCAGTTCGACAGATCGCGTGCAACCTCGGCAAAGCGACGTGGTTCGGAACGCACGTCGAGCAAGGCCTGCTCGGCACGCAAGCGCAACGCCTTGACATCGACGCCCGGAGTGACGGCGAACAGAATGTGACGCGCTTGCACACGCTCACCAATCGCGTAGTGCGATGTGTGAGCAGCGTGATGACGACGGCAAGATGCCTCGTCAGGTTCAGGCACGCGCAGATTCTGTGCCAACCATTGGTCAATGGCTTCGGCAGCTGCCTCGCTCATGACCCCGTCCACAGGCTGAGGATCGTCGGTAGAGAGCAAACCGGCTTCCATGGCTGCCTGGCGCAACAACTCCAGGCTGGCACGCTGGCGGCACTCGGTTTCAGTGAGGTTGGCCGTGTCATCGGCCAACAACACCTCTCCAACGCGCAACGGGACCGCCCCTGCGGCTTCGAGGTTCACGCTCATCATGGTCTCGCTTTACTTGTTGAGGCCAATCTTGCGGCTACGCACGATCTGCCACGGACGAGCAATGTAACCCACCGAAGCAAAACCGCTCCACACGTGCACCAGACGGGTGAAAGGGAAAATCGCGAACAGGGTCATGCCCATGAACATGTGAACCTTGAACACGATGGACACATCGGTGATGAAGGTGGGCGCATCGCCACGGAAGGTGACGAGGTGTTGCGCCCAGGACATCAGTTGCAGCATCGTGCCACCATCGCTGTGCTCGATGGACAAAGGCACCGTCGACAGACCCAGCAACAAGGTGGCCAGAATCCAGAACAGCACCAGGAAGTCACGGCCTGTCGAGGTGGCGCGAACACGGGTGTTGGTCAGACGACGATGGATCAGCAGCAGCACGCCGATGAGGGCAAGCGTACCCAGGATGCCACCAGCCACCACAGCCAACATTTGCTTTTGTCCAGCAGTCACACCCAACGCGTGGATGACTTCATGAGGCGTCAACATGCCCACGAAGTGACCAAAGAACAGGCCGATGATACCGAGGTGGAACAGGTTGGAACCCACTCGCAAACTGCCCGTGGACAGCATCTGACTGGATTCGCTGCGCCACGAGTATTGCTCGCGGTCGAATCGCATCAGACTGCCCAGAAGGAACAGTGCGCCGCAGATGTAGGGATAAATACCGAAGATGAAGTGATGAGAGAGGCTCATGCTGGTGCTCCTCGTTGGGGGGTCGATGCGGTCCGCCGCACGATCTGGATGGGTTGAGGCTGGTCAGGGCTTTGCTGGCCTTTGCTGCTGCAACCGGCAAAGGCTTCAGGCTCGGCCCAGCTTGCGTCGAGGTCTTCCTCGGCCACGACAGCCACGGTCTCGATGTCTTGGTGTCCAACTTCCAGCAACGCTGCCAGAACGTGTGCATACAGGGTCTGGCGTTTGACCAGAGACGTATGCACCGAATTCAGGATGTGCGCGATCTCGCCAATGAAATCACGCATCTGCGCCACTGGCAAGGTTGAAAGGAACTCCATGACCACGGGCAAGTAATCGGGCAACTCGCCACCGACCTTGGTCGGGTCAAGCATCATCCCGGCCTGCTCGTATGTCTTGACCAGGTCGATCATGGCCGGACCACGGTCACGCGAATCACCGTGCACATGCTCAAACAAGTGCAGGGATGTTGCGCGACCACGGTCGAACATCTCGACGTAGTCCTCCTCCACGGCGAAGGGGTCTCGCTGAACCAGGGAGTCCAGCAACTTGTTGAGGCCCAGCATGCGCTGTTTGCTCAACACCCCGTCGTCGGCGAGCACCTTTTTCAACTCAGGCACCAGGGCGCGCAATTCTGCGCCTGGATAGCTGAGCAGGTGCGCCAACGCCCGCAACGTGTAGGTGGGTGCGACGCCAAGCTGACGTTCAGGAACGGCCGTCATGCTCACAGCTCCGCCTTGATGGGAATGGTGCGCTTCTTCGCGGTACCGAACAGGCTGGCATCGCTTGCGCCATCGGAGCAACCGTTGCCGAACGAGAAGCCGCAGCCACCACGCAGATCAAATGCGTTCTCGGCGTACTCACGGTGAGCCGACGGGATCACGAAGCGGTCTTCGTAGTTGGCAATGGCCATCACGTGGTACATGTCTTCGACGGTGTTCTTGTCCATCGCGACCTGTGCCAGCACCTTGTCGTTCTCGACGCCATCCACATGACGGCTGCGCATGTAAGCGCGCATGGCCAGCATGCGCTCCAGCGCGCGGGTCACCGGGAAGGTGTCACCAGCGGTCAGGAGGTTGGCCAGGTACTTGACGGGGATGCGCAGTTGCTTGACGTCCGGGATTTCGCCGTTGACGCCCAGATCACCCACGTTGGCAGCTGCCTGAATGGGGGACAGAGGCGGCACGTACCAAACCATCGGCAGCGTGCGGTACTCGGGGTGCAGCGGCAGCGCAACCTTCCAGTCCACAGCCATCTTGTAAACGGGGCTGTGACGGGCGGCAACCATCCAGGCGTCAGGGATACCGTCCTTGCGAGCCTGTTCGATCACCTTTGGATCGTTGGGGTCAAGGAACAGATCCAGCTGAGCCTGATAGAGGTCACGGTCGTGTTCAACACTGGCTGCTGCCTGGATGCCATCAGCGTCATACAGCAGCACGCCCAGGTAGCGAATGCGGCCCACGCAGGTTTCAGAGCAAACCGTGGGTTGACCAGCTTCGATACGGGGGTAGCAGAAGATGCACTTCTCGGCCTTGCCCGACTTCCAGTTGTAATAGATCTTCTTGTACGGGCAACCGGAGACGCACATGCGCCAGCCACGGCACTTGTCCTGGTCGATCAGGACGATGCCATCTTCCTCGCGCTTGTAGATCGAGCCCGAAGGGCACGACGCCACACAGGCGGGGTTCAGGCAGTGCTCGCACAGGCGAGGCAAGTACATCATGAAGGTGTTTTCGAACTGGCCGTAGATATCCTTCTGGATATCATCGAAGTTCTTGTCCTTGCTGCGCTTGCTGAACTCGCCGCCAAGAATTTCTTCCCAGTTCGGACCCCATTCGATCTTCTCCATGCGCTTGCCTGTGATCAGGCTGCGCGGACGCGCGGTCGGAGGAGCCTTCGATTTCGGAGCGTTGTGCAAATGCTCGTAGTCGAACGTGAAGGGCTCGTAGTAATCGTCGATCTCGGGCAGATTGGGGTTGGCGAAGATCTTCATCAGCAAGCTGAGCTTGCCGCCTTGGCGAGGCTCGATCTTGCCGCTGGACTTGCGTACCCAACCACCATTCCACTTGTCCTGGTTTTCCCATTCTTTGGGATAACCAATACCGGGCTTGGTTTCGACGTTGTTGAACCAGGCGTACTCGACGCCAGGGCGGCTGGTCCAGACGTTCTTGCAGGTCACCGAACAGGTATGGCAACCAATGCACTTGTCCAGATTCAGGACCATGCCGATTTGAGCGCGGATTTTCATGCGTGTGCTCCTTGCGAGCTGGTGGCGGAACCTTCGTCGTCCAGCCAATCAACTTTGTTCATCTTGCGGACAACCACAAACTCGTCGCGGTTGGTACCGATGGTGCCGTAGTAGTTGAAGCCGTAGCTGAACTGTGCGTAACCACCGATCATGTGAGTTGGCTTGAGCACCACGCGGGTCACCGAGTTGTGGATACCACCGCGAGTGCCTGTGATCTCAGAGCCAGGGGTGTTGATGATCTTTTCCTGGGCGTGATACATCAGGGTCATGCCGGGGTTCACACGCTGGCTCACCACCGCACGGGCCGCAATGGCACCGTTGATGTTGAACAGCTCGACCCAGTCGTTGTCCACAATGCCAGCCTTCTTGGCGTCGTCCTCGCTCAGCCAGATCACCGGACCACCACGGTTGAGCGTGAGCATCAACAGGTTGTCGGTGTAAGTGGAGTGGATACCCCACTTCTGGTGCGGCGTGATGAAGTTGAGCGCGATTTCCTTGTTGCCGTTCGGCTTGATGTTCTTGATGCCTTCCACAGCCTTCAAGTCAACCGGCGGACGATAGGAGACGAAACCTTCACCGAACGCAATCATCCATGGGTGATCCATGTAGAACTGCTGACGCCCGGTCAGGGTGCGCCATGGGATCAGTTCATGCACGTTGGTGTAACCGGCGTTGTAAGACACCTTCTCGCTTTCCAGGCCAGACCAGGTCGGCGAGGAGATGATCTTGCGCGGTTGCGCCTGGATGTCGCGATAACGGATTTTCTCGTCTTCGCGGTGCAGGGCCAGGTGGGTGTGATCCAGACCAGTCTGCTTGCCCAGAGCCTCCCATGCCTTGACGGCCACGTGACCATTGGTCTCGGGGGCCAGCATCAGCACCACTTCGGTGGCGTCGATGTCGGACTCGATCTTGGCAAAACCCTTGCTGACGCCCTCTTCACGGACCTTGCCGTTGAGTTCGATCAGTGCATGGACTTCGTCCTCTGTATTCCAGCCGATGCCCTTGCCGCCGTTGCCCAGCTTGTCCATCAACGGGCCAAGCGAGGTGAAGCGCTTGAAGACGTTCGGATAGTCGCGCTCGACCACCGCGATTTGCGGACCGGTCTTGCCGGGGATCAGGTCAACTTCGCCACGCGCCCAGTCCTGCACATCGAACGGCTGGGCCATTTCGCCAGCCGTGTCGTGCATGATCGGGTTCATGACGATTTCCTTCTCGACGCCGAGGTGGCCGACGCAGACTTCGGAGAAGGTCTTGGCAAAGCCCTTGTAGATCTCCCAGTCGGAACGGGCTTCCCAGGCAGGTTCCACCGCTGCAGACAGCGGGTGGATGAAGGGGTGCATGTCGGACGTGTTGAGGTCGTTCTTCTCGTACCAGGTTGCCGTAGGCAGCACGATGTCGGAGTACAGACAGGTCGTGCTCATGCGGAAATCGAGCGTGACCAGCAGGTCCAGCTTGCCCTCAGGTGCCTGGTCGTGCCACTTGACCTCTTGCGGCTTGGCATCGCCAACGCCCAGATCCTTGCCCTGCACGCCGTTGGTGGTGCCCAGCAGGTGCTTGAGGAAGTACTCGTGGCCCTTGCCGGACGAACCCAGGATGTTGGAGCGCCACACGAACATGTTGCGCGGCCAGTTGACCGGATTGTCGGGGTCCATGCAGGACAACTTCAAGGTGCCGTCCTTCAGTGCGCTGACGGTGTAATCCTTGGGGTCCATGCCCTTGGCTTGCGCATCCTTGACCACCTTCAGAGGGTTGGTTTCGAGCTGCGGGGCAGACGGCAACCAGCCCATGCGCTCGGCGCGCACGTTGTAGTCAATCATGCTGCCGCCGAACTTGCTCTTGTCAGCCAGTGGCGAGAGGACTTCGTCCACGCCCAGCTTTTCGTAGCGCCACTGGTCGGTGTGGGCGTAGAAGAAGCTGGTGGAGTTTTGTTGACGGGGTGGACGCGACCAGTCGAGGGCGAAGGCCAGTGCCGTCCAGCCGGTTTGCGGACGCAGCTTTTCCTGACCCACGTAGTGAGCCCAGCCGCCACCGCTTTGACCAATACAACCGCACATCATCAGCATGTTGATGATGCCGCGGTAGTTCATGTCGCAGTGGTACCAGTGGTTCATGGCCGCGCCGATGATGACCATGGACTTGCCCTTGGTCTTGTCGGCGTTGTCAGCAAACTGGCGGGCAACGGTGATGACCTGATCACGTGGCGAGCCGGTGATCTGCTCTTGCCAGGCCGGGGTGTAAGCGATGTTCTCGTCGTAAGACTTCGCGCCATCGTCCACCAGCTGACCAGCGGCATTTTTCAGACCACGGAACACGCCGTAGCTGGCGACCTGCAGGTCGAACACGGTCGCAACCCAGGTTTCACGGGCCTGACCACTCTTGTCCTGCACGGTGACGCGCTGCATGGGCACGTTGCGCAGCAGGATGTCGCTTTGCTTGTTGCTTGGGAAGTTCGGGGTGTCGATGCCACCGAAGTAAGGGAAGGCAACCTTGTTGACATCGGCAGCTTGGGTTTCTGCCTGTTTGGCATCTTCCAGCACCGACAGCTTGAGGCCGACCAGGCGGTCACTGACGCCTTCCTTGGTTTCCAGGTTCCACTTGCCTTCGTCGGCACGACCGGAATCGCCCCAACGGAAACCAATGGAGCCATTGGGCACCACGATGCTGCCATCAGCGTCATAGGCCAGGGTCTTCCATTCGTTGTTGCTGCCAGCACCAACTTCACCACCCAGGTCGCTGGCGCGCAGGTAGCGGCCCGGCACCAGTGCCTTGCCAGCCGGCGTGTCCTGCTCATCGAGCATCACGAGCATGGGCAAGTCGGTGTAGCGGCGAGCGTAGTCGTCGAAATAGGCGCTGCGCTTGTCGAAGTAGAACTCTTTCAGGATGACGTGGCCCATGGCCATGGCCACGGCAGCATCGGTACCCTGCTTGGGGTGCATCCAGATGTCGCACAGCTTGGCGACTTCGGAGTAGTCGGGCGTGACGGCCACGGTCTTGGCACCCTTGTAACGCACTTCGGTAAAGAAGTGGGCGTCAGGCGTGCGGGTCTGAGGCACGTTGGAGCCCCAGGCAATGATGTAGTTCGAGTTGTACCAGTCGGCAGACTCGGGAACGTCGGTTTGCTCACCCCAGATTTGCGGGCTGGAGGGAGGCAGGTCGCAGTACCAGTCGTAGAACGACATGGCCACGCCACCGATCAGGCTGAGGTAACGGGTACCGGCAGCGTAGCTGATCATGGACATGGCAGGAATTGGCGAGAAGCCAATGATGCGGTCCGGACCGTGTTGCTTGATGGTGTGAACGTTGGCCGAAGCGATCAGTTCGTTGACTTCGTCCCAGCTGGAGCGCACAAAACCACCGAGGCCGCGCTCTTTTTGCCAGCTGCGGCGCGTTTCGGCGTTGGCCATCATGGCAGACCAGGCATCAACCGGGGTCTTGGCGACAGCACGTGCAGCACGCCAGTGCTTCAGCAGGTCACCACGCACCATGGGGTACTTGACGCGGTTGGCGCTGTACAGGTACCAGGAGTAGCTGGCACCACGAGCGCAACCACGGGGCTCGTGGTTGGGCAGGTCGTCGCGGGTGCGGGGGTAGTCGGTCTGCTGGGTTTCCCAGGTGACGATGCCGCCCTTGACGTAAACCTTCCACGAGCATGAGCCCGTGCAGTTCACGCCGTGGGTGGAACGCACGATCTTGTCGTGCTGCCAGCGGGTGCGGTAAGCGTCTTCCCAGGTGCGATCCTCGCCCGTGGTGACGCCGTGACCTTCTGCAAACCCTTCTTTGGGTTGGCTAAAAAAGGTCAATCGGTCAAGAAAGTGACTCATGTGTTGACTCCTGTCAGATTCACGTGTGAGAGATCAGCAAGGCTGCTCGGCACCCTTGCGGGCGTAAAACCACCATGTGGTCACGATGCACAGCAGATAGAAAGCGATGAACGCCATCAACGCCAATTCGGGGCCACCAGTGGCAGCAATAGAGGTGCCATAGCTCTTGGGAATGAAGAAACCACCGTAGGCTGCCACCGCTGCGGTGAAGCCCAGCACAGCGGCTGCTTCCGTGTTTGCCTCTTTGATGGCGGCTGCCATGCCAGCTTCGTCATTGCGCTTGACCAAGCCAGTTTTGAGGTTCATGAAGATCACGGGGATCATCCGGAAGGTCGAGCCGTTGCCAATACCTGTGGTCAGGAAAAGGACGAGGAACATCAGGAAGAAGCCAGTGAAATTACCTTCGGCTGGGCCGAATGGGAGAGCGTAAACACTGCCCGAACCTTTGGGCAGGAAGACCAGCACACCCACAACGGCCGCTGCCATGACAACGAAGTTCCAGAGTGTAACGCGCGCGCCACCGAGTTTATCAGACAACCACCCGCCGACAGGGCGAACCAGCGCGCCCACCAACGGACCAATCCAGGCGTAAGCCAAGGGGTTCACATCGGTGAACTGAGACTTGATCAGCAGGGGGAAACCCGCCGCATAGCCGATGAACGAACCGAAGGTGCCCAGATACAGAACACACATCAGCCAGTTGTGCTTGTTGCGGAAAATGGCTGCCTGAGCGGCAAAGGATGCCTTGGCATCAGCAATGTCGTTCATGAAGAACCAAGCGGCCAAGCTCACGATGATGATCCAGGGCACCCACACGAAGGCAGCGTTTTGCGCCCAGATTTCGGACGACTGACCGGCCTTGTTGACAATGGTCTGCGACTCACCGCCCAGCACGCCGAACAGGCCCACCGAGATGATGATGGGGCTGAGGAACTGCACCACCGACACGCCCAGGTTTCCCAGGCCGGCGTTGACGCCCAGCGCCGAGCCCTTGCGCTCCTTCGGGAAGAAGAAGCTGATGTTGGACATCGACGATGAGAAATTGCCACCACCGAAGCCGCACAGCAACGCCAGAATCAGCATCGTCGGATACGGGGTGGTGGGATCCTGCACAGCAAAGCCGATGCCCACGGCAGGAACCAGCAGCGAGGCGGTGGAGATCGCCGTCCAGCGACGACCACCGACCAGCGGCACCATGAAGGAGTAGAAGATGCGCAGCGTGGCACCCGACAGGGCCGGCGCTGAAGCCAGCCAGAACAGCTGGTTGGTGGTGTAGTTGAAGCCCATCATCGGCAGATTGACCGCGACCACGCTCCACATTTGCCAGATGGCAAAGGCGAGGAACAGCGCCGGGACCGAGATCCACAGATTGAGCTTGGCAATGGCCTGACCCTCGGTTTCCCAGAAAGCCTTGTCTTCAGGGGTCCAGACGGTCAGGGTAGAGCCCGGACGGGGTTTTCCCGTCGAGGGGGTGCGTGTTGACATGTTGTGTCCTTGAGAGGGGTGATCAGGCACGTTTGCCGACGGGAGCGTGCTGCGGCTCACCGCCCACCACGTCACGAGAGCGAACTTCGGTTGTGTACATCCAGATCAGCGAGACCCAGACAACACCGTAGAGGAACATGAACGCACTGGAGCGAACGCCTGTGAGATCAAGCAGGTAACCGAAGATGATGGGAAGGACGAATCCACCCAGGCCACCAGCCAGACCGACGATGCCGCTGATCGTGCCGATGTTGCCAGGGTAGTCGTTGCTGATGTACTTGAAGACGCTGGCCTTGCCAAACGCCCAGGCGATACCCAGAACGAACATTACGGCGGTGAAGGTGTACACGTTCAGCCCGATGTGGAAGGTTTGCGGGCCGTTCACGGTGGTGATGGTGAAGTCGGTTTGCGGGTAGCTCAGGATGAACAGACTGATCCAGCTCACCCACATGACCCACCAGGTCACTTTGTGGGCACCGTGCTTGTCGGACAACCAACCCCCGATGGCGCGCAGGACACCGCCAGGAAGGGAGAAGCATGCGGCCAGCAGCGCAGCGACAC
Organism: Aquabacterium sp.; assembly: GCA_017994835.1. Lineage (GTDB taxonomy): Bacteria > Pseudomonadota > Gammaproteobacteria > Burkholderiales > Burkholderiaceae_C > Aquabacterium. Next base: position 37,769 of record JAGOKC010000010.1, read on the forward strand.
GGATGTCGAGGCCATACTCACCCACGTAGTACTGCACCATCCACAAGGCCAGGGCAACGTAGCCGCCGAAGACGATGCTGTAGTACTGGCAGTACTTGAGCACGCGGGGATCCTTCAGGGCCTGAAGCTGGGCCATGAACCCCCCTTTGGAGGCTGGCACCAGGTGGGCAGGGTCGTGTGCACTGCCCAGCCAGAACACGATGGCCGTGCCCAGCATGATGGCCGCGTACACCTGCGGAACCATGGTCCAACCGGCAGCCACAACGATGGCGGGCGCAATGAACTTGTTGACAGCTGCGCCAGAGTTGCCAGCGCCGAAAACGCCCATGGCGAAGCCTTGCTTTTCCCGAGGAAACCAGCGGGCCACGTAGGGCGTTCCCACCGAGAAGGTGCCGCCGGCCAGGCCGACGAACATGCCCACCACCAGAAAGTGCCAGTAAGCGGTGGCATAGGACATCAGGTAGATGGGGGGGACGCACAGCATCATGGTCACGAAAAGGACGATGCGGCCGCCAAAACGGTCCGTCCATATGCCAAGAGGCACCCGAACCAGCGAACCGGTGAGCACCGGCATGGCAGTCAGCAAGCCAAACTCTGCGTTAGACAGCCCCAGGGCCTTCTTCAGCGGGATCCCGATGACGCCAAACATCATCCAGACCATGAAGCACACCGTGAATGCCAGCGTGCTGACGATCAGCACGGACATGGCCTTTCTTTGTTGCGACATGAGCATCTCCTATTTCAATGCCTCGCAGTGTTAAAAAATAACCCTTCTCTGAACATCCTTCGGTTGGTCATCGGGAGTCGTTCAAAAGGAGTAGTCCCGCACCAAGCTTGATATAGATCAGTTATGCGCCAAGCGCTGCCGCCTGCACCGACGATGTCAGGTTCAGCTTGCACAGAACCCGAGGTCGTAAAATGGGCGCTTAGCCACGCGACCTTGCCTTGTTCATGTCCCTTTCATTTTTTCGCTGGCGAGCGCCGTGCTCGCGTTGACATGACGACGCCCGAGCTCCATCTCCGCGATGTCGGCAGGCACTGGGGTGAGCGCCCCGCCCTCCAGCGCATCACCCTGAGCCTGTCTGCCGGTGAGCGTGTTGCCCTGATCGGCCCGAGTGGTGGCGGCAAGTCCACCTTGATCAAACTCCTGGCCGGCTCGCTGCGTCCCACCACAGGGGTTATCGAGGTCAATGGCCACGCCATGCATGACTTCAGCTGGTCTGAGCTCCAGCGATATCGCTCGCAGTGCCGCATCGTCGAGCAGCAAAGCTTGCTGGTGCCCCAGTCCACCGTGCACAGCAATGTGCTGTCCGGCCTTTTGTCGACCTGGCCGTGGCACAAGGTGCTGCGGGCGGCGCTGTGGCCGATCGAGCGCCAGCGGGTGCGCACGGTCTTGCAGCAACTGGGCGTGGCCGAACACCAGTGGGCCAAGGCGGGCGAGCTCAGCGGGGGCCAGATGCAGCGCGTGGCCATCGCCCGCGCCCTGATCGCCGATCCGGCCATCTTGCTGGCCGACGAACCCACGGCCTCGCTGGACCCGCACACCGCCCGCGCCGTCACCCGCCAGATCATCGAGGCCGCCCAGGCGCGCCACATGTCCCTGGTGTTCTGCACGCACTGGTTTGACATCGTCAAGCGCGACTGCACCCGGGTCATTGGTCTCCAAGACGGCCGGATCCTGTTCGATCTGCCCCCCGATCAGGTCTCGTCCAGCCAACTGGATCAGTTGTATGCAGGCAGTGGCGAGCGGATTTGACCGCGTCCAGCCCTGGCGGCGCTGGGCGCTGTGGCTGCTCGTCCTGCTCTCGGCGGAGTTGTGCCTGGCCCTGACCGGCACGCAGGTGAGCAAGCTGTTTGACCGCGATGGCCTGGGCAACGCGGGTGCCATCCTGGGCGGCCTCCTGCATCCGGACCTGTCGCCGGAGTTCGTGGGCCGCGTGCTGGTGCTGTCCGTCGAGAGCCTGCTGATCGGCCTGCTCGGCACCGTGATGGCCGTGCTCATTGGCGTGGGCCTGGCCTACGTGGCCATCCAGGTGCCAGACCTGCCCGACCCGCCGCGCCGCGCCCCCACCCTGGTCCGGCTGACGGCGGCCGCCTTGCGCTGGCTGGCCCGCTTCACGCTGGGCTTTTTGCGCGCCATGCCCGAGATCGTCTGGGCTTACATCTTTGTGCGCCTGCTTGGCCTGGGCCCCGGCGCGGCCGTGCTGGCCATTGCGTTGACCTCGGGCGGCGGCATCGGCAAGCTCTATGCGGAACTGGCCGAGGCGGTCGATCCGCGCGCCGTGCAGGCGCTGCGTGCCACCGGTGCCTCGCGCTGGGGTATCCTGGCCTTTGCGGTCTTGCCCGCCGTGCGCCGCCAGTGGATTGCCTACGCCCTGTTTCGCCTGGAGTGCAACATCCGCAACGGCACCATCCTGGGCGTCGTCGGTGCGGGCGGCCTGGGCAGCGAGATTGCGCTGAGCATCCGTTACTTCGAGTACGACAAGCTGGCCACCACCTTGCTGGCCGTCCTGGCCTTTGTGCTCATCCTGGAGGTCGTCAGCCAGCAACTGCGCCAGCGCGGTGCCCGCTGGTCCTTGGCCTTGGCTGGCATCGGTGCCACCCTGGCCCTGTGGCGACTGGACATCCCCTGGACGGACCTGTGGTCGGCCCCTGGCCTGGCGCTGTTTTCGTTGGACGACATGCGGCCGGGCCTGCCTCTGATCACGTCCGTGGTGGCTCTGACGGGCGACACCTTGATGATGGCCTGGGTGGCCACGGTGCTCTCGGCCCTCGTCGCCTTTGTGCTCGCTCCCCTGACTGTGGCACCCTTGATGACGGGGAGCTATCTGCCTGACCCGGTGCGCCGCTCCCTGCCGGCCCAGGCACTTGCGCAGGGCATCAAATGGGGCAGTCGCGGGCTGTTGCAGGTGACGCGGGCCATGCCCGAACTGACTCTGGCCCTGGTCTTTGTGGTGTGGGTGGGGGGCGGCCCTCTGGCTGGCATCCTGGCGATTGCCGTGCACAACATGGGGGTGATGGGGCGCTTGTACTGCGACGTGATGGAAGAGGTCGAACCCGGCCCGGCTGCGGTGCTGCAGGCGCAGGGGGCCAGCCCGCTGGGCACCTTCCTGTTCGGCGTGCTGCCGCAGATTCGGGCGCGTCTGGCGGCCTTCACCCTCTACCGATTCGAGTGCAATGTGCGCGCCACCGTGATGGTGGGTTTTGTGGGCGCCGGCGGCATTGGCGACGCCTTGAACACCGCCATCAGCCTGTTCCACACCCGCGATCTGACCCTGCTGCTGATCACCATGGTGACCGTGGTATCCCTGGTCGACGCCATCGGCGACCACCTGCGCGCCCGACTGCTTCGTAGCAGCCCCCAAAACGCTGGCCAGCCGGCCTCCTCTGCCCTGTTCTTTCAACCTGCCTGAAACAAGGAAACACCCATGTTCAAACGTCTGACCCAGCTCGGCCGCCTTGGCGTGCTCGCCCTCGCCCCCCTGCTGGCCGCCACCGCCCACGCTGAGGACGTGATCCGTGTCTCGGGCATCCCCGACGAAAACCCGACCGAGCTGGCACGCAAGTACCAGCCCCTGGTGGACCATCTGCAAAAGAACCTGGGCGTCAAGGTCGTCTATGTGCCGGTGATCGACTACGGCGCGGCCGTCTCGGCGCTGGCCGCCGGCAAGATCGACTTTGCCTGGCTGGGCGGCTTCACCCATGTGCAGGCCAAGGTGATGGCCGGTGCCAAACCCGTGGTGATGCGCGACATTGACCGCGAGTTCCAGAGCGTGTTCATCGCGAACACCGCCTCGGGCATCAGCAAACCCGAGCAGATGCGCGGCAAGAGCTTCACCTTTGGTGCCAAGAGCTCGACCTCCGGCCACCTGTTCCCCCGCCACTTCCTGCGCACCCAGTTCAAGATCGATGCGGACAAGGACTTCTCGGGGGCACCCCTTTACAGCGGGGCCCATGATGCCACCGTGAAGATGGTCGAATCTGGCAAGGTGCAGGTCGGCGCGCTGAACATCGAGGTATGGAACCGCATGCTGACCGCCAGCAAGGTGGACCAGTCCAAGGTCAAGGTGATCTGGACGACGCCGCCGTTTGTGGACTACGTCTGGACCGCCCGCAAGGACCTGCCTGCCGCCACCGTGCAGAAGTTTGGCAAGGCCTTCCTGGCCCTGGACGCCAGCAAGCCCGACGACAAAGTGATCCTGGACCTGCAGGGTGCCAAGAAGTTTGTGCCAGCCAAGCCCGAAGACTTCCTGGTCATCGAGCAAGTCGGCCGCTCGACCGGCCTGCTCAAGTGATCACGTAGGGGTGCCCTGGCGTCACCCTTGATGGGGATCGGTGACCGCGAACACAGCCGCCTGCACTCGCGAGGTCAGGTTCAGCTTGCGCAAAATGTGCTGCACGTGGATCTTGACCGTGGTTTCGGCGATCTGGAGGGTGCGGGCGATTTCCTTGTTGCTGGCTCCCCGCGCGATTTCACGCAGGATGTCGTTCTCGCGCGGAGACAGGCGCGAGACCGGTGCGAAAGCCTCGTCCTTGGGCCGATCTAACGTGGATGCTCCCTGAGCAGACCCCTGCCCCAGCGCATCAA
>JAGOKC010000147.1 GCA_017994835.1 Aquabacterium sp.
CCCCACCATGGGCAACCTGCATGACGGCCACCTGGCCCTGATCCGCCAGGCCCGTGAGCTGGTGGGGGACTCGGGCAGCCCGGTGGTGGCCAGCATCTTCGTCAACCGCCTGCAGTTCGGCCCCAACGAAGACTTCGACACCTATCCGCGCACCCTCGAGCGCGATGCCAAGCTGCTGGCCGAAGCCGGTTGCGACATCCTGTTCGCGCCGTCCGAGGCCGAGCTGTATCCGCAGCCGCAAGGCTACAAGGTGGTGCCGCCGACCGAGCTGTCCGACATCCTCGAAGGCGCTTTCCGCCCGGGCTTTTTCACCGGCGTCTGCACGGTGGTGCACAAGCTCTTCAACATCGTGCAGCCGCGCATTGCGGTGTTCGGCAAGAAGGACTACCAGCAGCTCATGGTCCTGCGCAACATGGTGGCGCAGATGGCCTTGCCGATCGCCATTCACGGCGGCGAGACCTTGCGTGCGCCGGATGGCCTGGCCCTGTCCTCGCGCAATGGCTACCTGAGCGAGGTCGAGCGCGCCGAGGCGGTGCAGCTGATCAACGCGCTGCGCGCTGTCAAGGCGCAGGTCGGGGCGGCCCGTTCCGGACAGCAACTGGATCAGGCGACCATCGTTCGCATTGAAACCAAGGCTGCGGCCAGCCTCAATGAACGCGGTTGGCAGACCGACTACGTCATGGTGCGCCGTCAGCGTGATCTGATGCTGCCCACGGACGCCGAACTGGCCCAGGGCGAGCCGCTGGTGTGCCTGGTCGCATCGCGTCTGGGCAAGACGCGTCTGATCGACAACCTGGAGCTGTGAGTCCTCACAGCGTCAGCAGGAAGTCCACCACATCCTGCTCGACCCGTGAGCGGCGCATGGGCGGCAGGCTCTGCCAGATGCGGCGGCCGTAAGGCTTGTCGATCAGACGGGTGTCGCAGATCATCAGCACGCCGCGGTCGGTCTCGCTGCGGATGAGTCGGCCCGCGCCCTGTTTCAGCGCGATGATGGCTTGGGGCACCTGGTGGCTCATGAAGGGGTTGCCGCCCGCCTTGGCGAGCAACTCCAAGCGCTTGGCCAGCACCGGGTCGTCGGGCGGGGCAAAAGGCAGCTTGTCGATCACCACCAGGGTGAGGGCGTCGCCCTTCACGTCGATGCCTTCCCAGAAGCTGTGGCTGCCCACCAGCACGGCGTTGCCGGCGCGGCGGAAGTCTTCCAGCAGGGTGGGGCGGGGCGCGTCACCCTGTTGCAGCACAGGGAAGGGGTCACCCGCTTCGCCAAAGACCTGCTTCAGTCGCTCGGCCGCCTTGGCCACGGCGCGCAAGCTGGTGCACAGCACAAAGGCGCGGCCCCGGTTGGCGCGGATCAGCGGCAGGGCTGCATCCACCACCGCATCGGTGTGGCTGGGGTCGGACGGTTGCGGCACGTTGTGCGGCACGTACAGCATGGCTTGCGAAGGGTAGTCGTAGGGGCTGGACCACGACTGGCACGCGGCATCTTCCAGGCCGAGGGCGTGCGTGAAGTGGCTGAAGTCGTTCTTCACGGCCAGCGTGGCCGAGGTGAAGATCCAGGCCTTGCGAGGGGGCGGGGCGATGCTGGGGGTCTCCGCAGCGGTTTTTGCGCCACCGATTACCGCTTGCGCGTGGGAGGCACCCGCATCACTCCCAGCCAACAGCGCCTGCAGGTCATCGACCTCATCATCGTCCAGCGAGGTGTCCGGGCGCAGCGGGGCCACGGTCTCGACTTCACCGAAGGCGTCCATCATGGCCGCTTCGTCGTCATCCAGGGCATGGCGCACGATCTCGTCGTCTTCGTCCACTTCTTCGTCGGGCGCGATGTCGGTCTCGCCCAGACCCAGGCGTTGACGACGAAACACCTCGGCCACCGAAATAGGCGTACGGTGCAGTTGCACGCCATGCGAGCCCACGTCGATCCAGCACAGCTCGGGTTCGCCTGCGCGCTCCGGGGCACCCCAGTCGCTGAGGCGTTGCATCAGATCATGGGCGCGGCGGTGCAGCTGTGCCAGATCAGGGGAGCGGTCGGTTTGGCTGTCAAGCACGTCGCGCACGTGGGCCAGCGCCTCTTTCAGTTGACTCAGGGCCGGCCACAGTGGGTGGTCCAGTCCGAGCTGGGCTTGGGACATGCGTTGCAGTTGCGGCCCAAAACACAGACGCAGATCGCGTGCGGCGCGGTCCAGCGGGGCCAGCACATCGTTCCAGTTCGCCCCATCGCGCGCCTGCGCCTGGCCGGTCGCCAGCGTGTCGCGCAACAGGTCCAGGAACTGCAGGGTCGAGATCGAATCGCCGAAGAACAGCGTGGCCGTGTCCGGCAACTGATGGGCTTCGTCGAAGATGATGGTCTGGGCGTTGGGCAACAGTTCGGGCACACCTTCTTCGCGCAGCATCAGGTCGGCAAAGAAGAGGTGGTGGTTGACCACGACCACGTCGGCATCCTGCGCCTCCCGGCGGGCCTTGACGACAAAGCACTCGCTGTGGCGCGGGCAGTCGCTGCCCAGACAGTTCTCACGGGTGGAGGTGACGCGTGCCCAGATGGTGGCGTGTTCGGGCACCGACGGGCATTCGGCCTTGTCGCCGGTGGGGCTGCGATGAATGAAGCTGTTGACGACACCCAGGTCGCGCACTTCCTGGCGACTGCCCAGCAAGGTGGCGTCCTGGTTGGTGCGGTCCAGGTGATACCAGCACAGGTAGTTGCTGCGCCCTTTGAGCAGCGCCACCTTGATGGGCACGGCCAGGGCTTCGCGCACAGCGGGCAGGTCACGGTGAAACAGCTGGTCTTGCAGGGCCTTGGTGCCGGTGGAGACGATGACCTTGCCACCTTCGAGCAAGGCTGGCACCAGGTAGGCGGCGGTCTTGCCCACACCCGTGCCGGCTTCCAGCACCACGGTGCTGGCTTCGCGGATGGCTGTCTGGATGGCCTGGGACATCTCGATCTGCTCGGTCCGAACGCAATAGCCATCGAAGGCACGGGCAAGCGGGCCGGATTCAG
>JAGOKC010000148.1 GCA_017994835.1 Aquabacterium sp.
GAGGTGTTGAACACCACTTCGCCGACTGTCTGACCGGCAGCGCCGATCGAAGTGCCTAGAAAGACCGTGCCGTCTGCGAGGGCCAGAAGAGCTTGGGGCAGTACGGGCAGCACGGGTTCATTCTCCGTTTGTTGTGCGCGCCCAGCTCAGCCCTTGTGACTTCTGCGCGGCTTTCGCCGCTTTGAACAGACGTGACAAAACGAGTCCGGTGAAGGAAACGGTGAGGGTTTCGCTAGGCGGGGATGGTTGCGGGTAAACCTTAGGAGTATAACCGATCCATGTCACAAAGCGCGACAGAACCCACGCTGTGACAAAGCGCAGCGCGTGCGCTGCGCCCACGGCATTGCAAACCCCTGAAATTCGGTCACTTTTAAGCTGTTTGCGTCAACTAGTGCGCAAACGCAGCGCTTGGCCATGCCCCTGAATCACCGCAACTCCGTTAGCCTGTGTCTCATGTAGGAGAACCCCCTCTCCGGCCGGAAGTGTGAGGACCAGATGGCGTTCATTCTTTACCCGCACTCGCGCACTGCGACTCAAACGACACAGACCGCCCAGCCCATGAGTGGTGGCCTGGGGCGAGTCGAGGTCACCCCCCCTTCTCGATTTGCAGCACAACCCCCGTCCCTGATGCGCTGGGCAGATCAGTTCTGGCGCTGGCTCTGGGATCTGGAGGAAGCTCCTCCAAAACTCACCCCGATTGGTGAAATTCGTCAGATTCGGGCTGCTTTTCACGCCGCCTTGATGGACATGCAGTCTGCCAAGGCCTATCAAGTACGCTACCAGATCGAGGCTTCGCGCTCTTTGAGAGAACTGTGGCACCTGCGCGCCGATGTGTTCGAGATCGTGGCGGAAAACCGGGGCGAAGGTGAAGCCAAAATCCGTGTAGCCGGACTGAATCGGCACTTCCCTGAAGGTCCGGTCCGTCATGGGCGCGAGGCGGGCCGATCAGGAAAAGTCACCACGTGGTAACGATCTTTTCGTTCTGAACCGTGTTGCAACCTCACAAGCGTTGCAAAATGGGCGGCTGAATTGCTCACCGCCCATGAATATCATCATATTGGACGATTATCAGGACGCAGTCCGCAAGCTCGCCTGCGCATCCAAACTCGACGGACTCTCCGCCAAGGTTTTCACCAACACCGTCAAGGGCGTGGGGCAATTGGCCGTGCGCCTGCGCGACGTCGAGGCTTTGGTGCTGATTCGGGGTCGAACACAGTTTCCCAAGGCTTTGCTCGAAAAGCTTCCAAAGCTGCGATTGATCTGCCAGACCGGACCGGCTGACCCCCACATCGATATTGAAACCTGCACCCGGCTGGGTATTGCCGTGGCCGAGACGCCCAGTGATCCTGTCTCGACAGCCGAGTTGACCTGGGCGCTCACCATGGCCGCCATGCGCCGCCTGCCTCAGTACATTGGCAATTTGAAGCACGGGGCGTGGCAGCAGTCAGGTCTGAAATCTGCCTCAATGCCCACCAATTTTGGTCTGGGCATGTCCTTGAAAGGCAAAACCCTGGGGATATGGGGGTATGGCCGCGTGGGTCGTCTGGTTGCCGGTTTTGGCGAGGCCTTCGGCATGCATGTGACGGTGTGGGGAAGCAACGAGGCCCGCGCACGCGCCGTGGCCGACGGCTTCATTCCGGCACCCAGTCGCGAGGCCTTCTTTGCGGCCTGTGATGTGCTGAGTCTGCACCTGCGTCTGGTTGAGTCCACCCACGGCGTCGTCACCGCAGAAGATCTGAGTCACATGAAGCCGACCGCCCTGCTGGTCAACACGGCGCGTGCCGAACTGATTCAGGAGGGGGCACTGGTGACCGCCCTCAACCGCGGACGCCCCGGAATGGCCGCAATCGATGTGTTCGAGAGCGAACCCATTTTGCAGGGACACCCCTTGCTACGGCTTGAGAATGCCATTTGCACACCCCACATCGGCTTCGTTGAGCAGAGCAACTATGAGCAGCAGTTTTGCGTGGCGTTCGACAATTTGCTCAATTTCATCGCAGGTGCGCCCACAAACATCGTGAACCCGGAAGCCTTGCGCGTTCCGCACTGAGGTCACGCCCAAGCAAAGCTGAAGCGGCGTGACGCGCGCTCCGCACGCGTCAGACCGGGATTTCAGCCCAGACGCTGGCGGCGTGCTTCATAGAGGCACACCCCGCTGGCCACCGACACATTGAGGCTGTCAACCGAGCCCATCATGGGGATGCTGACGAGTGCGTCGCAATGCTTGCGGGTGAGCTGACGCATGCCCTCGCCTTCGGCCCCCAGCACCAGCGCGGTCGGGCCGCGCAGGTCGGTCTGGTACAGGCTGGCGGGTGCATCGTCAGCAGCACCGATGATCCAGATGTCGCGTTCCTTCAGTTCGGTCAGGGTGCGAGCCAGGTTGGTCACCATGAAGTACGGCACGGTTTCGGCCGCACCGCTGGCCACCTTGGCGACCGTGGCGTTGATGCCCACCGCGTGGTCCTTGGGGGCGATCACTGCGTGGACGCCGGCACCATCGGCCACACGCAGGCACGCGCCCAGGTTGTGCGGATCAGTGATGCCATCGAGGACGAGCAAAAGCGCGGGCTCGGTCAAACCGTCGAGCAGGTCGTCCAGGGAGTTGGTCTGCTGGATCACCTCAACGCGGGCCACCACACCTTGGTGGCGATGGGTGCCACACATCTTTTGCAGCTTGTCGTCGTCGCTTTCGATGATTTTCAGGCCGGCTTCCTCAGCCTTGGCGAGGAACTGCTTCATGCGCTGGTCGCGACGGGTCGCGTCAACGTGCAATTCACGGATGGATTTGGGCGCCACTTTCAGGCGCACGGTCACGGCATGGAAGCCAAATAGCAGTTTCAGACTCATGCCGGCATCCTAACCGCTCAGGCGACCGGCGCTGATGCGAATGCGCTGCTGGCAGCGCTCGGCGATCTGGTTGTCGTGGGTCACGAGGATCAGGGTGGTGCCCGATTCGCTGTTGAGCGCGAACATCAGGTCCATGATGGA
>JAGOKC010000011.1:0-6209 GCA_017994835.1 Aquabacterium sp.
AGCAGCAGGGTGACCTTGCCGTGGCCTTCGACGCGGCTCACGGGCTCGATGACCACGCGGTTCAGGCTGGCCGGGTCGGTGGCGGTTTCAAGCGGGTGGGGCATGGTGGCTCAGTCGAAATGGCGGTCGGGGCGGGGGATCACGGCGGCGCGTTCGGCCAGCGCGGCCAGGATCAGCTCGCGGAAGGCGGCGGCCGGGGGCGGGCAACCCGCCAGGGTCACGTCGATGGGCACGACTTCGTGCAGCGGCAGCACCTTGTTGAGCAGCGGGGGCAGTTCGGGGTCGCTGGGGATTTGCGGGTTGTGCAGGTCGTCGCCCAGGTAGGCTTCGGCCACCAGCTCGGACACGGGGATGCCGTTGCGCAGGGCGGGCACGCCGCCGTACATGGCGCAGGCGCCCACGGCCACCAGGGTGGTGCAGCGGGCACGGAACTCGCGCAGCACCTCGACGTTTTCCTTGTTGCACAGGCCGCCTTCGATCAGGCCGATGTCCACGCCGCCTTCGCTGACGTGCTTGATGTCGGTGAACGGGCTGCGGTCGAACTCGATGTGCTCGATCAGGTCGGCCAGGGCTTCGTCCACGTCCAGAAAGGACATGTGGCAACCGAAACAGCCGGCCAGGGAGCAGGTGGCGATGCGCAGCTTCCTCTGAGGTGTGGTGGCGCTCATCAGCTGTCCTCCGGGCGCTGGGCGATGTCGGCGGCGTCGTAGGGGCGCTGGCCGATGGGGATGACGAAGCCCTGGCGTTTGGGCATCAGGGCACCCACGGGGCAGATGTGCACGGCGCGGTCGGTCACGGCCACGTCGCTGTCGTGCAGTTGGCCGCTGGGGCTGTTGACGAGCAAGGTGGTGTGGGCGCCGCGTCCGCCGATGGCGAAGACGTCTTTGCCATCGACTTCGCGGCTGGCGCGCACGCACAGTTCGCACAGGATGCAGCGGCTGCGGTCGAGCCAGACGTCGGGGTGGGTGGCATCGACCTCGTGGTGCGGGGCGGTGTGCACGAAGTGCGTGTCTTGCATGTCGAGGTGGTAGGCCACGGCCTGCAGGTGGCAGGCACCGCTTTTCTCGCAGAAGGGGCAGTGGTGGTTGCCTTCCACAAACAGCATCTGGGTGAGGCGCTGGCGGTCGTGGTGGAGCTCGGGCGTCTCCGACTCGACCACCAGGTCGGCGCGCGCGGGCATCGTGCACGAGGCCACGGTGCGGCCCTGGATGCGCACGCTGCAGACCTTGCAGCTGCCGATGGGGTCGAAGTCGGCGTGGTGGCACAGGTGCGGGATGTACACGCCAGCGGCCTGCGCGGCCTGCATCAAGGTCTGGCCGGGCGTGAAGGGGATGGGCCGGCCGTCCAGCAGGAAGGTTTCGGGCGCGGGATGGTTCGGCGCACTCATGCGGGGCTTTCCGTGCGGTGAGGGGTGGCGGTGGACAGGTGGGCCATGTCCACGCAGGCGGCGTCCAGGTCAAAGGCGTGCAGATCGGGCACCAGGCGGCGCTCGACCTGTTCGGGGAAGTGGGCCAGCACGTCGAGCAAGGGGTGGGCGGCCGTCTGGCCCAGGCCGCAGTGGCTCAGGCGTTGCATGAGGGCGCCGGTGTCGCGCAGGCGTTCGAGGTCGTGCGGGCCGGCGTGGCCGCTCATCAGGCGGTCGGCGGTGTCCACCAGTTGCACGCAGCCGACGCGGCAGGGTGTGCAGAAGCCGCAGGATTCGTGGGCGAAGAAGTGCGTGTACTGGCGGGCCACATCCAGCATGTCCCGGCTGTGGTTGAACACGGTGAAGGCACCACCGGTGGGCAGGTCTTCGAAGCTGATCTGGCGCTGCAACTGGCTGGCGTCGATCAGCTTGCCCGAGGGGCCGCCGACCAGCACGGCCTGCACGTCGTGAGCGCCGGCGTCTTGCAGGACGTCGGCCACGGTCACGCCCCAGGGGATTTCATACAGGCCGGGACGGGCCACATCGCCCGAGACGCTGAGGATGCGGGTGCCACGGGACTTTTCCGTGCCATGTGCTGCGAACCATTCGTCTCCGTGCACGGCAATCTGGGCGACCTGCACGAAGGTTTCGACGTTGTTGTTGACGGTGGGCAGGCCCAGGTAGCCACGGTCCACCGGGAAGGGCGGGCGGGTGCGCGGGATGCCGCGTTTGCCTTCCACCGATTCGATCAGGGCGGTTTCTTCGCCGCAGACGTAGGCACCCGCACCCAGGTGCAGGGCGATGTCGAAGGCCTGGCCGCTGCCGGCCACGTCAAAGCCGAGCAGGCCTTGGGCATGGCGTTGGGCCAGCACCTCGCGCAGGTGCGGCGCGATGAACTCGTATTCGCCGCGCAGGTAGAGAAAGCCTTGCGTGGCACCGACGGTCAGCGCGGCAATCGTCATGCCCTCGAAAACCTCGTGGGCCCACTGCATCAGCAGCATGCGGTCCTTGAAGGTGCCAGGCTCGCCCTCGTCGGCATTGCAGGTGATGGCGCGCGGGCCAGGGGCATTGCGGCAGGCCTGCCACTTTTGCCAGGTGGCAAAGCCTGCCCCACCGCGACCGCGCAAGCCGGCGGTTTGCAGGGTGGCGATCATGCCCTCAGCGCCACGGCTGAGCATGGCCTGGACGCCCGCACCCGGGAGGATGGGGTGGCTCAGCGTGAGCGTGTGACGCCAGACGGGGTTGTGCACGGCAAAGAAGTCGGCCGGCCAGGCGTCCAGCGGGGTCTCCAGCAGGATCAGGTCGGCGATTTCGTCGATGCGGCGGGGCGTCAGCATCACCAGCGGGCGGCCATTGACGAGGCCGGCGGGGCCTTGGTCGCACAGGCCGGTGCAGGCGGTGCGGTGAACAGACACCAGGCCATCGGCGCGGGTGAGGCCTTCGGCCACGTCCAAACGTTGGCAGAGCTGGGCGATCAAGGCCTCGTTGCCCAGCATGCGGTCGGTGACGCTGTCGCTGACATAGACCGTGTAGCGCCCGCGCGGCTCGAAGCTGAGGAAGTGATAGAAGCTCACCACGCTGCGAATGGCGGTGTAGCTCAGGCCCCATTGCTGCACGAGGGCTTCAATGGCGTCGGGCGGGATATGGCCAAAGCGGGCTTGCACTTCGCGCAACACCTGCAGCAGGTTGTGTGGGCTGGCAGGCCAGCTTTGGAGCAGATCGTCCAGGCGGGCAGACATGGTTCAACTTGCGAGGCTGATGGTGACGAGGGCCGACGCATCCTCCAGGGCACGCAGGCCATGAGGCTCGCGGGCATCAAGATAGACGTGGTCGCCAGCTTGCATGGTGCGCACACCTTGGGGCACGGTCAGCTCGATGCGCCCTTCGATGCACAGCACCGTCACCTCGCCCGACACCTGATGCGGGGGCATGGTTTTGCCAGCGGGCAGCACCAAGCGGATGACCTCCAGATCTCGCCCCTTGATCAGCGCGTAGCTGGCCGTATCGCGCAGGGCGGGGCCCAGTGGCAGGGTGGAGACCAGATCTCCGGACGTAACGTGTGGGATGGCCATGGTTGCGCTCCTGTGTGGGATGGCGGTTGAACCGTGTGGCGAGTGCTCAGCAGATGCGTGGCAGCGGATCACCCATCAACCAGTCCAGCATACGACAACCACCAAAGGCAGTGCGCATCTGCACGAAATGATGGGGGTCTTCGATGACGGTTCCAATACAGCGGGCCTGCACCCCCCGCGCATGACTGTGCATGGCGGCCAACAGCGTGTCCAGGTCATCCGGGTGACACAGGGCCAGCAACTTGCCCTCGTTGGCAAGGTAGAGCGGGTCCAGCCCCATCAGTTCGCACGCGCCTTGCACCGCAGGTGGCAATGGCAGGGTGGCCTCGTCGAGCATCATGCCAACCCCCGAGGCAGCCGCGATCTCGTTGAGGCTGGTCGCCACGCCGCCGCGCGTCGGGTCGCGCAACACACGCAGGCGCGCGCCGCTGCGCAACATCGCTTGGACCAGGCTGTTCAGGGGGGCGGTATCGGAGCTGATGGGAGACTCGAACTGCAAGCCTTCGCGCTGACTGAGCACTGCCATGCCGTGTTCGCCAATCGGGCCGGACAGCACGATGGCATCGCCCACCTGAGCGTTTTGACCGGACAAGCGCACCTCGGGAGCAACCCAGCCAAGACCGGCGGTGCTGATGTAAATGCCATCGCCCTTGCCGCGCTCGACCACCTTGGTATCGCCCGTGACGATGGCGACACCCGCCTCGCACGCCGCATCGGCCATCGAGCGTGCGATGCGCACCAGGTCGGGCAGCGGCAAACCTTCTTCCAGGATCACGCTCACCGTCAGATGCAAGGGCGTCGCCCCCATCATGGCCAGATCGTTGACGGTGCCATGCACGGCGAGGTGGCCGATGTCGCCACCCGGAAAGAACAGCGGCGAGACCACGTGCGCGTCGGTGGAGAGCACCAGGCGGTGTCCGGCAGGCAGGTCATCGGGCATGGGCAGCACGGTGCCGTCGTCACTGCCGGGCTGCCAGGGTTGGCCGTTCACCTGGGGCCAGGTGCGCGCAAACGCGGGCTGGAACACTTCATGGATGAGCTGGTGGCTGGCGCGTCCGCCCGCGCCGTGGGTGAGGTCGATGCGCCCTTGCTTCAAGTCGAGCGGGCGCACGTAGCCGGGTTTGATGGGGCTCATGGGGTGTGGGTCGGGTTGGTTGCGGTGGCCAAGGAGGCCGTGGAGGGTGCGCGATGACGCCCGTAAGCGTAGTGGGCTGCGCAGGCTCCTTCGGAGCTGACCATGCAGGCACCCATCGGGTTGTCAGGGGTGCAGACGGTGCCGAAAAGTTTGCAATCAAGCGGCTGGCGCTGGCCGCGCAAAATCGGGCCGCACAGACACTGAGGGTGATCGGGCACGCTGCGGTCTTGCAAATCAAAACGCAGCTCGGCGTCGAAGCGGGTGTAGGCCGGGCGCAGGCGCAGGGCGCTGTGGGGGATGCGGTCCAGCCCGCGCCAGGCAAAGTCCTCACGCAACTCGAACACCTCGTCCATCAATGCTTGCGCACGGGTGTTGCCCTTCGGGGGCACCGCGCGAGTGAATTCGTTTTCGACCTCGGCGCGGCCCTCGTTGACCTGCTGCACCAGCATCAGGATGGCTTGCATCATGTCCAGTGGCTCGAAGCCGGCGATCACCACTGGCAGGCTGTAACGCTCAGCGAACACTTCGTAGGGCTGCGTGCCGATGATGGTGGACACGTGGGCGGGGCCGACCAGACCGTCGAGTGGCACATGCTCGGGCTGATCCAGGATGGCGTGCATGGCCGCAGGCGTCAGCACGTGGTTGCACAACACGCTGAAGTTGCGCAGGTCTTCGCGCAGGGCGTTTTGCAAGGCCACGGCGGTGGGCGGCGTGGTGGTCTCGAAACCGATGGCCAGGAACACCACTTCGCGATCGGGGTGGGCGCGGGCCAGTGCGAGGGCATCGTCCACCGCATAAACGATGCGCACATCGGCCCCTTGGGCGCGCGCCCGGATCAGGCTGAGCTGATTGGACGCGGGCACGCGCAGGGTGTCGCCATAGCTGGCCAGGATCACGCCAGGACGGCGTGCCAGTTCAATGGCCATGTCAATACGGCCGATGGGCAACACGCACACGGGGCAGCCGGGGCCGTGGATCATCTGAATCTGACGCGGCAGCAGATCGAGCACGCCGTAGCGGGCCAGCGCATGTGTGTGGCCGCCACAGAACTCCATGAAACGGTAGCTGCGATCGGGGTGGACCGCATCGGCCAGTCGCTGCGCCAGGTGACGGGCCAGGGCGGGATCGCGGAACTCGCTGATGTACTTCATGTCTGATCCCCTTGTGCGTGGTGAACTGCCAGTTCGGCAAAAAGCGCCAGCGTTTGTGCGGCCTCCTGCGGGTCGAGGCGGCTGATGGCGTAGCCCACATGCACGATCACGTAGTCGTCCAGGGCCACTTCATCAAGCAGGGCAAAGGACACGTTCTTGCGCATGCCTCCCAGGTCAACCTGGCCAGACTGGCTGACGGGGTCCAGCGAGATCACACGGGCGGGCAGGGCAAGGCACATGGTGAGTCAGACATCAAGAAGTGAGGGACGCCGGAGCGGTAAGTCGCTGATGGGCGACCCAGGCCTGACCCAGGCTCAAACCACCATCCCCGCAAGGACAGTGTGTGGCGCGCAAGACCCGAAGGCCGGTTGCTGACAGTTGGTGCATCAAGGCGTTGTCAAGCAGGCGGTTGGCCAGACAACCACCGCTGAGCACCACGGTGTCAA
>JAGOKC010000011.1:6309-41819 GCA_017994835.1 Aquabacterium sp.
GCTTCAAAGGCCAGACGGGTGCCCACGTTGTCGAGGTTGCCCACGTGTGGCGAGACAAAAACCTGCGTGCCTGCGGCCGCGTGCGGGGTGCTCAGGCACAGCGTGGCCTTGAGTTCGCCACCCAGGGCCAGCACAGTGGGCATGCCAGCCTGTGTTCCTGCGTCGTGCGCGGCAACACCATCACAACCATGCGCAGGCCAGTGCATCGGCAGCGGCGCATATCCGCGCCCCCGGCGCAGCCAGCAGGCGCTGCCATCCGGGCGAACGCGCAGCACCGAATCATCGTTGCGGGCTGTGATGGCCCGGTCATGCAGCAACAGGGCATCGGCCAGCGGGGCCAGATCCTGCCAGGCGTGGGTCGGGTCGATCACCAAAGGCTCACCTGCGGCGTTGCCACTGGTCATCACCAGCCAGGTGGGTTGCGACTGCTGCAGCCAGTCGGTGTCAACGGGTCGGCCCGCAGCCTCGTGGAACAAGAGATGATGCAGCGGCGTGTAGGGCAGCATCACCCCCAGGGTTTGCAGATGCGGTGCCAGGTCCGGCCCAAGCTGCGCGGCTTGTGGTTGGGTGTGCAACAGCACGATGGGGCGCTCCGGCGACGTCAGCCAGCTTGCTTCATCGGACGAAACTTCAACCTTGTCGTGCAGCGATGCCAGATTCGCAACCATCACTGCCAGCGGCTTGGTGGGCCGCCGTTTGAGGGCGCGCAAACGCGCCACCGCAGCGGGCTGGCGCGCATCGCAGCACAGGTGAAAACCACCCACCCCCTGCAGGGCCACGATGCAACCGCTGGCCAGCAACGTCCAGGTCTGCGCAACGGCATCGCCCGACACCGCTGTGCCATCACTGCGGTACAGCGACAGGCGTGGACCACAATCCGGGCAGGCCTGGGTCTGATCGTGAAAACGCCGGTCGCGAGGGTTCTGCACCTCGGCTTCACAGCGGGCGCACAGCGCGAAATCGGCCAAAGCGGTGTTGGCCCGATCAAACGGCAGGCGGCGCGTGACGGTGTAGCGTGGCCCGCACTGCGGGCAGTGAACGAAGGGATGACGCCAGCGCCGGTTGGCGGGGTCAAACAGCTCCGACAGACAGGTATCACACACCGACAGGTCTGCACCCAGCAGGGCTTGCAACGGACCTTGATCCCGCAAAGCCGGGCTGGGCAAAATGGCAAAATCGGCCGCTGGCACCGAGGGCAGATCCGGCACATCGGCATCCACGGTCAGCACCTCGTCCACGCGACCTGGGTTGGGCAACCGTGTCAGGCATGCCGTCAACTGGTCCACATCGTCCACCGCCCCGTCAGCCAGCACCTCAACGCCTTCGCCCGTGTTGCGCACCCAGCCTTGCACGTCCAGCGCCCGGGCCTGCTGGCAAATCCAGGGGCGGCATCCCACGCCCTGGACCAGACCACGCAGGATCAGGCGGCGGCGCATTGTGTATCGATCCAGTGCATCCAACCCTCGAAACCCTCGCCGGTGATGCTGGAGAGCTGAATCACAGGGGCATCGGGGTTGACCTGGCGCACAAATGCCAGCGCGCGGTCCACATCAAAGCGCACATGCGGCAACAGATCGCACTTGTGCAGCAGGATCAGGCCCGCGGCCTGGAACATGTCCGGATATTTGAGCGGTTTGTCCTCGCCCTCGGTCACGGAAAAAACCAGCACCTTGGCGTGTTCACCCAGGTCAAAACCAGCGGGGCAAACCAGGTTGCCCACGTTTTCGATCATCAGCACGCCATGCGGCAGGGCGGGCAGATCGTGCAGCGCGTCGTGCACCATGCGCGCGTCGAGGTGGCAGCCTTTGCCTGTGTTGATCTGCACCGCCTGCACGCCGGTGGCGCGGATGCGCTCGGCATCGAAGCTGGTCTGCTGGTCGCCTTCAATCACGGCGATCGGACGCTGCTGCGCCTTCAGGCGTGTCACGGTTTCGACCAACAACGTGGTCTTGCCAGAGCCGGGGCTGGACACCAGATTCAAGGCCAGCGTGTGCTGGCTGGCCAGGTGCGCACGCACGTGATCGGCCATGTGCTGGTTGCCGGCCAGGATGTCCTGCTCCAGCTGCAGCACGCGGGCGTGCACGTGATCCCCCTCACCGTGGGGGTGATCGTGGACATGAGGCGCATGGGTCTGCGCTGATTCACAACCGCAAATGGTGCACATGGCAAGTGTTGTCCGTCCAGGATGTGGGGTGCAATCAGTGCATCCTATCTTGCCGATGTTGCAGTTCCTTGAAAAGCGCCGACTGGTCCAGATCGGCAAAACCGTGCTCGGCTGCCTGGGCGTACAGATGGGTCAGGTGCTGGGTGATCGGCGCGTCGAAACCCAGTCCTGCCGATGTCTGCAATGCATTGCGCAGATCCTTGAGCTGGATGGCCAGCGAGCCACGTTTGGCAAAATCACCTTCGACCATGCGCTGGCCATGCACCTCCAGGATGCGGCTTTCGGCGAAGCCGCCGCGCAGTGCCTCGCGCACCTTGGCCGGGTTGGCACCACCTTTTTCTGCCAGCAATAGCGCCTCGGCCACCGCACCGATCGTGATGCCCACAATCATCTGATTGGCCAGCTTGGTCAACTGTCCCGAGCCTGTCGGCCCGACGTGCACCGGACGGCCCAGCACCATCAACACCTCGCGGGCGCGCTCGAACGCCGCAGCCTCTCCTCCCGCCATGATCGCCAGCGTGCCCGCTTCGGCACCCAGCGTGCCGCCAGAGACGGGCGCGTCCAGCGCCTGCACGCCGCGCTCTGCCAGTCGTCGCGCGTGATCCTGAGCCTGCTCGGGCAGGATCGAGCTCATGTCCACCACCAGCGTGCCTGCCCGCAACCCTTGCACGGCACCCGGCAAAGCCGGACTGAACAACACCTCATCCACCACGCCGCCATGCTCCAGCATGGTGATGACCAGATCGGCCTCGGCCACCGCAGCGGCCGGAGTTGTTGCCACGATTGCCCCGTTGGTAGTCAGGGCATCGGCCTTGGCGCGCGTGCGGTTCCACACCGTCAGTGAATGGCCTGCGGCCAGCAGCCGACGTGACATTGGTGTGCCCATCAGGCCGCAACCCAGCAAAGCAATTTTCATCATCGTGGTCAAACCGATTCAAAGAGGTGTCCGGAAATGCCTGAGTTACTGGGGCAATCCCTGAGTGTTCGAGGACTCGTCGCGTCACCGTGACGGTTTTGCATTGTGATATTGTGAATTAGCTCACATTTGTCGCGTAAAAACACCTCTATCCCTTGTTTGAAGGACAGCCACAGCGCCGCTTTTGAAGGACGATCTGTGCGATACCTTCGCCTCACCTCTTTCACACCTACCTTTCCATGGCCGATTCATCTGCTTCTGCCGTTCTGAACAGCGGTGCCTTGCACCAGGCGGTTCTGAGCGCATTGAACCAGCTCGGGCTGGCCGTCATGGTCAAGGACTTGAGTTCGGGCCGCTACGTTTATGCGAACGAGGCAGCCGCACGCCTTCTGCATGCCGGAGACGATCAGCTTGAAGGCGCGCAAGATGCCGACATCTTTGACGCCACCCAGGCCGTGGCCTTGCGTGCAGCCGACGTGCAGGCCGCTTCCATGCCCAATGGTCTGCGCTCCGAGCACCACATGGAGGTGCGGGGCACGCGCCGGGATTTTCGTGTCAACCGCCAGAAGATCGAGTTGAACGGCCAGAGCGAGCCGCACATGCTCTCGCTCTGGCAAGACATCACCGAGACGCACCAGCGCGAGTCTCAGATTGCCCAGGCGCTGGCGCAACTGGAGCAGCAGCAAAAGGCCAACGACGCCCTGCGCCGCGACATGGAAGACAACCAGGTGCGCGACACCTCGTCGGGCCTGTACCACCGCGTTCACTTTGACGAACAGCTGCGTCGCGAGGCCGACCTGTCCAGCCGTGAGCAGCGCGAGTTCGCCCTGGTGGCCATGGCCATCGACAACATGGACGAGATCCGTCGCCTGCATGGCGTGGAAGCCTGTGAGCGCGTGGTCGAGTCGCTGGGACGCCTGCTGCGTGCCAACACCCGCGCGATGGACTCGCCTTGCCGCCTCGGCGGTGACCGCTTCGTCGTGCTGTTGTCGGGCATCGGCCTGGCCACGGCGCACGCCCGCATGGAGCACCTCCGGCGGCACTGCGCCGAGCACATCGTGCCCTTCAATGGTCAGCAGATCCCGTTCACTGTGTCGATGGGGGTGTCCAGCTTTCCGCACACCGCTGGCATCGTCGATGAGTTGCTGCGCAGCGCTGACCGTGCACTGGCCAGCGCCCGAGAAAAGGGCGGCAACCGCATTGCGCTGGCCAGCATCCAGTTTGTGCCGGCGGCTTGAGGACTGCGGCGAACGTCCGCGTTCTGGCATGAAAAAACGGCCAGATCCTGTTGCAGGGTCTGGCCGTTGTCGTATGAGGTGTTCGTCGCGCACTGGTTGCCGCATTCCTGAACCCAGGTGGGATTCAGGTGGGCGAGGTCAGCAGCACTTCGGGTTCATCTGACGCGAGACGATCACGCCCGCGCTGCAATGTTCCAAGCCCTGGCTCCAAGAGCATCGGTTCAAGGAAATCAAAGCAACCACGAACGCGACGAACGATTTCATTCTACGGCGAATTGCCCTGTGCGTCCGTGCAAATCGCACACAAGACACCGCTGTTTCCAGGGTGTATCGCACCCGCTTGCGCAACCCTGCGCCAACGATCAGATCAGGTGCCCGTCGCTGTCCAGCGCCTGGTCCAGGCGTTGGATGAGCTGGTCCAGATATTCGGGGGCGGGCAGCGTTGTGTCCACGTGCCCTGTTGGGGTTTGAGGCGCAGCGGCCACCGGAGCTGCCGGACGGTCGGTCAGGACATAGGCCAGATTCAACGCTGCCAGCACGGCGATGCGTTCGCGTGCCTTGAGCTTGCCGCTGTCGCGGATGGCGCACATTTCGCGGTCAACCTGGCTCACGGCCTCGCGCAGACGCGTTTCACCGCCGTCGGGGCAACCCAGCAGGTAGCTCTGCCCCATGATGGACACTTCAATCTGTTTCATGGCGATCAGGTTTTGGGCAGGTCATCGTCAGGTTCAACCGCTGCGGCACCCGCCACCTGCGGCAGTTTGTCAATCAGGGCATCAATGCGCGAACGCGCCGCTGACAGGCGCGCGCGCAGCGAGTCACGCTCCTGCGTGGTCACCGTCAGTTGCTGTTGCAACAGGGCATTGGTGCGCCGCAATTCTTCGTGGCGCAATAGCAGGCGCTCGATGCGGTCCGTGAGTTCGTCGATTCTGGACATTGGAGGGCGTCAACCTGAAATGGGGGGCGCGCGAGCGGCCAGGACAAGTCAAACATTGTAGGCGTCTTACAATACTGGCTGTTGGTGCTCGCGCCGGGGTTCACTCGGCGCGGTTAAACGGGAAGCAGAAGGGTCGGTCGTGTCCACGATCTCAGCCTGAACTGCGCTGCCCCCGCAACGGTCGGCGATCGAGACGCCGGGTTCGCCCGGTTTCTCCGCTTGTGCTCTCTGCCACTGGGTCTGAAACAGGCCTGGGAAGGTCTCACAGGTCGCAATCGCCCAGCCCGGATACCGGCCAACAAGGGACGGGTCCACCTCTGGTGGATCTGGTCATTTCGCCCATCGCTTGCGGGGACGCAGGTCGGGCACTTGTCTCTTGGTTTTCCAATCATGTTTTCTTTGAACTCGGTGCGTGTGGCACCTGGGGTGCGCTCGGCATTGGCTGTGGCGTGCGGCTTGGCTTTGTCTGTGTGCCATGTAGGGGCACAGGCCGAAGACGCGGTGGCACCGGTGGTCGTGACCGCCACGCGCATGGCCGATGCGGTGCAGACGGCCCCTGTGGGGGCTTCTGTCATCACAGCGGCGCAAATCGAGCGTGCCGGCGTGGCCGACGCCAACGAGGCCATTCGCAAGCTCGGTGGCGTGGCAGCACGGTCCGACCTGAACAATGGGCGCGAACCGGTTCTGGACCTGCGCGGCCATGGCGAAACGGCCGGGCAGAACCTGGTCGTGTTGGTGGACGGCATGCGCGTGTCCGAAAACGAGCTGGCCTCGGCACGCCTGAGTGCCATCCCCGTGGCCCAGATCGAGCGCATCGAAATTGTGCGCGGTGGTGCCAGCGTTCTATGGGGTGAAGGCGCGTCAGCCGGGGTCATCAACGTGATCCTCAAACGGCCACAAGGTACGGTGCGCGCTGCCCGTATCGCGGCTTCGGTCGAGTCCTTCAAGGGCCACGATCTGGCGGTTGATGGTCAGTGGGGCGCGGGCAACTGGGTGTTCGATGCGGCCGCCAAGCGAGTGCGCAGCGCGGGGTACCGTGACAACGGTGGCTACAAGCAGGACGTGGGCTCTTGGGGCGTCGCATGGCAGGATGGCGACTGGCGTGCCGCCTTGCGCACGATGCACGAGGAGCAGTCGGCGCGTCTGCCCGGTTACCTGAGCCTGGCGCAATTTCGCAGCGACCCACGCCAAACCCAGACGCCGGATGACCACGCCGGGTATCGCGAGCGTCGTTATCTGGGCAATGTCAGCCGTCAATGGGGCGACTGGACCTTGCAGGTCGATGCGGCGCAGCGCCAGCGCGAGGCGCAGGCGGCCTACCTGTCTTCATCGTGGCCGTCCCTCAGCGCGTCGCGCAGTGAGCAGACGCAGCTCACCCCGCGCGTGTCTTACGACGCGCGACACGGCGGTGTCGGTGTCAAGGGCATGGTGGGACTGGATTGGCAGGACTGGGACTACGACCTGGTCAGCTCCTGGAGCGATGAAACCGGCAAGCAGGAGAACCAGGCGGTTTTCGTTCACGGCGATCTGAGTCTGCCGACGGCCACGCGCATCACGGCAGGTTGGCGCAAGGAGCGTGTGCGCAAGCAGGGTGACACGGGCATGTTGGTCTATGACCGCAAGGACACGCTGCACGCGGGCGAGTTCGGCATCAGCCAGGCTTTGCTGCCGGGCTGGAACGTGTATGGGCGACTGGCCTCGTCGTTCCGTTTGCCCAATGTGGATGAGAACCGCTACACGCCGGGGTCGGCACCCTTGCTGCCGCAACGCAACCATGACCGGGAAGTGGGCGTGAAGTGGGCGGTTGACACGTATGGCGGCACCCTGCGTTATTTCACGCAGAAGGTTGATCACGAGATTGCTTACGACAACCTGCAATACGCCAACGTGAATCTGGACCCGACGCGCCGCCGCGGTGTCGAGCTCGAAGGGCGCGTGCAGCTGCGTCGTGACCTGCAGTTGTCGGCCACCTGGCAGCAACTGACGGCACGCTATCGCTCGGGGTTGAATGCGGGCAACGACATGGTGCTGGTCTCGCCGCACACCGCTACGGTGCGCGTGGCATGGCGTCTGGATGCCCGTCAGACACTGGATGTGGGGGTGCAGTACCTGGCCTCGATGCGGCCGGGTGGTGATGAGGCCAACACGTGTTCGCGCCGCGTGCCCTCATCGACCTTGCTGGACGCCCGTTATGCATGGACTGACAAGGTCTGGACCGTGGCGTTGTCGGGCACGAACCTCACGGATCGCCAAGGTTACAACTATGCCTACGGGTGCAATGCGCCGTCGCTGTACCCGTACAACGGCCGTGCCCTGAAGTTCACCGTGTCACGCCAGTTCTGACATGAGCCCCTCGCCTCATCAGCTCATTGTGGGCGGTCAACGCAGTGGCAAGTCGCGCCAGGCTGAGCATTTGGCGCGTCAATGGCTGTCTGCGTCTGCCCAGCATCGTGTGACGGTGGTGGCGACGGCTTTGCCCGGCGATGAAGAGATGCGTGCCCGCATTGCCCGCCATCAGGCTGAACGACCTGTGGGCGTGGCTACTGTGGAATGCCCGCTGCACCTCGCCCGGACCTTGCACGAGCAAGCCGCTGAGGGTCACTTGCTGATCGTCGATTGCCTCACTTTGTGGCTCACCAACTGGTTGATGCCGCAGCATGGGCAGGTGGACGCAGCAGCATGGCGAGGCGAGCGGGAGGCTTTGTTGCAGGGGCTGGCATCGCTGCACTCGCCGGTGGTGTTCGTTTCGAACGAGGTGGGCTGGGGGATCAGTCCCATGTCGGCACCGGTGCGAGGGTTTGTGGATGAGCTGGGTCGGCTCAATCAGGACGTCGCACGGGGTTGCGGTCAACTGACCTTGATGGTGGCGGGGCAGGCCTGGACACGGCCGGTGGGTGCCTCGCAGATGGGGTCGGCATGAAGCGCTTGCTTGCATCGGGTTGGCAGGCCATCGCGTGCTTGCTGTGCGTGTGCTGGGCAGTTTGTTTGCCAGCGCATGCGGCCATTCGTGTCGTGGATGACCAAGGGACGCTGGTTACCCTGACCGCACCACCGCAGCGCATTGTGTCCTTGCTGCCCTCTCTGACGGAGTCGGTGTGTGTGCTGGGAGCCTGTCATCGCCTGGTGGCCACGGATCGGTGGTCCAACTGGCCCGAGTCCGTGCGTGGCTTGCCCAAACTGGGTGGACTTGACGATGCCAACCTCGAATTGATTCTGGTGCAACGTCCTGATCTGGTGTTGCTGTCCGCCTCAAACCGTTTGGCGGGACGCCTGCGCGCGTTGGGATTGACCGTGGCCGAACTGGATGCCGAGGATCTGCCCCAGGTGCAGCGTCTTCTGACCAAGGTGGCCGCCTTGCTGGGCGCGCCGCAACAGGCCGCACTGCAGTGGCAGGCCATTGAAACCGAGATTCGCACGGCACGCGCCATGGTGCCCAAGACCGCTCAGGGCACACGGGTTTACTTTGAAGTCAGCAGTGCGTTGTATGCCGCGGGTGAGGTTTCCTACATCGGGCAGTTGCTGTCCACGCTGGGAGCCGTCAATGTGGTGGGGGCCAAGTGGGGGCCATTCCCCAAGCTCAACCCTGAATTTGTGGTCCAGGCCCAACCTGATCTGATCATGTTGTCTGCTGCTGAGGCGCCGGGCTTGATCCGACGTCCTGGCTGGTCTCACATGAAGGCAGTCAGCCAGGGACGCATCTGCGCAATGCCGCAGGCAGACTACGATTTGCTGTCCCGTCCTGGGCCGCGCCTGGGGGCGGCCGCCAAGGTGCTCGCGCAATGTCTGGCCAAGACGGGCGGCGCGCGATGACCATGCGTTCATCCAGCGCCTTGTCTGCGCGCATCACCATCGTGGCGTTGTGCCTGGCGCTGTTGCTGCTGGGGGGCGTGGGCTTGTCAGTCGGGAGTGCCGGTTGGCAGTCACCGTGGGCCGTGCCAACTTCGGCAGGCCTCGGTCAAATCATGTGGGAGATCCGTGCGCCGCGTACCCTGGGTGCCATGCTGGTGGGGGCCCTGCTCGGACTGGGTGGTGCCGTGGCCCAAGGCCTGTTTCGCAATCCGCTGGCTGAACCCTACCTGTTGGGCAGTTCGTCAGGAGCCGCGCTGGGCATGGCCTTGATGCTGTCGTTTGGCATGCCCGATGCCTTGGTCGCGACCACGGGTGGGCGCATGAGCCTGACGGGGGCCGCCTTCATCGGGGCGGTGGGCGGGGTGTCACTGAGCCTGATGCTTGCACGCGGTGCGGCTCACACGATGCGCCTGCTGCTGGGTGGCGTGGTGGTGGGCGTGGTGTTGGGGGCCTTGACGCAGTTGCTGATGGTCTGGTCGGCTTCGGCATGGCGGATCATGCAGGCTTTCATGTTGGGGCACACGGCCTTGCTCGGTTGGCAGGCCTGCGGCTTGATGGCAGCCGTGCTGTGCCTGACCCTGCCGGTGGCCATGGCGCTGGCAAGGGTGCTCGATGCGCTCAGCCTGGGTGAAGATGCCGCACGCACGCTGGGCATTCCTTTGGGTCTGACCCGTGCGGTGCTGGTCGCGGTGTTGGCCCTGAGTACCGGCGCTGCCGTGGCCCAGGCGGGCTTGGTGGCGTTTGTGGGGCTGGTGGCCCCACATCTGGTACGGGCCAGGGCGGGGGCCAGACACGGCATTTTGCTGTTCCTCTCCACGCTGATGGGGGCGGTGCTGCTGGTGGCGGCCGATATCTTGTCGCGCTTGGTGCTGGCACCTCAGGAGTTGCCTGTGGGTGTCCTGACCGCCGTGCTGGGCGGCACTTACCTGCTGTGGTTGCTGCATCGGAGGCGCACATGAGCGTGATGCTGCAGGCGCGCGGACTGCAAAGCAGCTACGGTTCACGCAAGGTACTCCATGACGCCAGCCTGGACATTGAAGCCGGGCGTTGGGTGGCTCTGGTGGGGCCGAACGGTGCGGGCAAGTCCACCTTCATGCGTTGTCTGGCAGGGCTGTTGAAACCTTCGGCGGGCGAGGTGCTTTTGCAGGGGCGGCGCTTGTCAGATTGGTCGGGCCGTCAGCGTGCCCGTGCCCTGTCCTGGATGGGACAGGAGGTGGTTGCTGACCCTGACATGAGCGTGCGCGATGCCGTGTCGCTGGCCCGCTTGCCCTATCAGGGCTGCCTGGGTGCCGGTGGGGAAGATGCCGCCGACCGAGAGGCCATCATGCAGGCCCTGCGCGACACCGACATGGTCTGGGGTGCGCAGCGCAACTGGGGCGCACTGTCTGGGGGGGAGCGTCAACGCGTCAGCCTGGCGAGGGCGTTGGCGGTTCAAGCCCCCCTCATGCTGCTGGACGAGCCGGTCGCGCACCTCGATGCGCCACACCAACGTCTGCTGGCCCAGGTGTTGCAGCGCGAGGCCCGCATGGGCCGCAGCGTCATCAGTGTGCTGCACGAATTGCCCTTGGCATTGCAGGCCGATGAACTCGCCGTCATGCGCGACGGCCATGTTTTGATGCACGGATCGCGTGATGACCCAGCCGTGCACCGCGCCCTTGAATCTGTTTTTGACCACGCTGTGGCCATCACCCGCGTCGATGATCGCTGGGTGGTGGTGCCACAGTTCTGATCCTGCCCTTCCTCACGGAGCCTTGTCCATGGACATCCAGACCCCCCCCACCGAAGCCCCCCAGCAACGCGAACACGCCGAGCGTCGTGGCCTGCTCATCGTCAACACCGGCGACGGCAAGGGCAAGAGCACAGCCGCCTTCGGACTGGCCCTGCGCGCCTTTGGCCGCGGCAAAGCGGTGCGCATCTTCCAGTTCATGAAGGTGCCCTCGGCCCGCTTTGGCGAGCACCGCGCGTTCGAACAACTGGGCATCCCCATCGAAGGGCTGGGCGACGGTTTCAGCTGGAAGAGCAAGGACCTGGAGCATTCCGCCCAACTGGCCCGCGAAGGCTGGCAACGCGCGGCGGCTGCCATCACCAGTGGCGAGCACTTCCTGGTGGTGCTGGACGAGCTGACCTACCCGCTCATCTACGGCTGGGTGCCCATCGACGAGGTGGTACAGACCTTGAAAAATCGCCCCAAGGAAGTCCACGTGCTCCTGACCGGGCGCGACTGCCCGCCCGAGATCATCGAGATCGCCGACACCGTCAGCGAGGTGAAAAAGATCAAGCACGCCTACGAAGCCGGCATTCCTGCGCAGCGCGGCATCGAAGACTGAGCCAGTGCCATCATGAACTTTGAACAGCCCCTGATCACCGACCTGCACAACGCAGCGCTCTCGCAGCGTCTGCAGCACCTCATTGACCACAAAACCAAGCCCTTGGGTGCGCTGGGCCAGCTCGAAAGTCTGGCTCACCAGATCGGGCTCATCTTGCGCAGCGAACAACCGGCTCTGCAGCAACCCCAGATGGTCGTGTTTGCCGCAGACCACGGCCTGGCTGCACGCGGCGTGTCGGCTTACCCCAGTGATGTCACCTGGCAGATGGTTGAAAACTTTCTGGCTGGCGGCGCGGCGGTGAGTGTGTTGGCGCGTCAGCATGGGCTGGCACTCACGGTGGTGGACGCCGGGGTCGCGCATGACTTCACGCCCTGTTCGGGGCTTGAGATTCGCAAGGTGGCGCGCGGCACGGCCGATTGCACCACGCAGCCTGCGATGACGCATGAGCAAATGAGCGAGGCGTTGTGGCATGGCCAGGATCTCGTTCGCAGCCTGCCGGGCAACACCATCTTGTTGGGTGAAATGGGCATTGGCAATACCTCCAGCGCGGCGCTGTTGATGGCCTGCCTCACAGGCGAGTCGATCGAAGCCTGCACAGGCCGTGGCACCGGGTTGGACGATGCGGGTCTGACACGCAAGCTGGCCATCTTGAACGAAGCCCTGACCTGCCATGCGGCTGTGACCGAACCACTGGATGCGCTTGCCGCCTTCGGTGGTTTCGAGATTGCCGAAATGGTGGGGGCCATTTTGCAGGCCGCTGCCGAGAACCGTGTCATCTTGGTCGATGGATTCATCACGACCAGCGCCGTGCTGGTGGCCTCACGTCTGCAACCGCTGGTGCTGCAACGTTGCGTGTTCGCACACCAGTCTGACGAATCCGGGCACGCCCGCATGCTGGCGCACCTGGGCGTACATGCCCTGCTCAAACTGCGTCTGCGCCTCGGCGAAGGCTCCGGTGCCGCGCTGGCCTGGCCTTTGCTGGAATCGGCTTGCCGCATCCTGCGTGAGATGGCCAGTTTCGAAGCCGCGGGTGTCAGCGTGTCCGAGCATGACGCGGGACAAGCGCCCCAACAGTGAGCAACACAGGCAAGATGCGTTCATGCGTTTGTTGATCCACGAAATCCGCCTCTTCTTCATCGCCCTGCAGTTCTTCACGCGGGTGCCGGTGCCTGCATGGGTGGGCTATCACCCTGACTGGTTGCAGGCCTGCCAGCGCTACTTCCCCTTGGTTGGGGCGCTGGTGGGAGCAGCGGGTGCGCTGGCGCTGGCAGCAAGCGCCACGCTGTGGCCCCCGCAGGTCGCAGTGCTCTTGTCCATGGCCTTCACGGTCTGGTTGACGGGAGGTTTTCATGAAGACGGCTGGGCCGACACCTGCGATGCACTCGGGGGCACCGTCAGTCGCGAACGGGCGCTGGAGATCATGAAAGATTCGCGCATCGGCTCTTACGGCTCGCTGGGGTTGATCTTGCTGCTGGGCCTCAAGGCGGTCACGCTGAGCGCGCTGGCCACCCCTCTGTTCAACGAAATGAACAACGCCCAGAGCAGCCACATCCATCAGGTTTTGCTGGCCTGGACCATGATGGCCTTGATCTGGTGTCATACCGGTTCGCGCCTTGCCGCCGTGTGGATGATCCGTCTGCTGCCCTATGGGGGTGATCTTGCTCACGCCAAGGCCAAGCCACTTGGGTTACAGGCCACGTGGGGGCAGGTGATCGCAGCCACAACCTGGACCCTGATCGTCGGCAGCCTCATGTGGCTGTGGCTGGTCCAATCAGGATGGCCTACCGGCACCCTGATGACCGCACTGGGTCTTGCGGCGCTCGCCATGCTGCTGGGCGGCATCGTGTGCTGGCGCTGGTTCAAGCGCCGACTCGGTGGCTTCACCGGCGATACCCTGGGTGCCACACAGCAAATCACCGAGGTGCTGGGTTTGCTGGCCTGGCTCACGGTCATTCACCCGGTGTGAGCATCTCGGCATGAACCCCTCCACGCTCCCGTTGATCGCCTGGCGTCATCCACGGCCCATGGGTGCGCAGGGGCGCTGCATTGGCCGCACCGATCTGGCTGTGGACCGTCGCAAGACCAAACGCCTGGCCCACCGCATTCGGCAGGCTGCACGCCGTCACGGCTGGCCCCGCACGGTGTACAGCTCGCCGCTTCAGCGCTGTGCGGCAGTTGGCAGACAGTTGCGCCGCTGGGGGTGGCAGCACCACATCGATGCCAGCTTGCTGGAGATGGATTTCGGCACCTGGGACGGCCTCACCTGGCCGCAGATCACCCACACCGAGGTGGACGCTTGGTGCCGCAATTTTGCACACCATGCCCCTGGGGGCGGTGAAAACCTGCACGCCATGCTAGAGCGGGTTGCCCAGTGCCTGACGCGCCTGACAGCCAGCGCGCCCGACTCGCCGGTGTTGATCGTGGCCCATGCGGGCTGGATCTTGTCGGCCCGATGGGTCACCCACCACGCATCAGCGCCTGTGCAGCCTGACCAATGGCCCCCAGCCCCCCTGTATGGCGAGTGCTGTGTCGTGCCGGTTGAGTCGATTCAATACCGTCCGGTCGAACCCGCCAACCGCAAATAGGCCTTCGCCAGAAAGGCCACCACCGCACGACGGACCCGTGTCCGCCAGCGACGGTCGTGCACCGTGTCCGGTTGCGGTACCTCCCGGCTCTGTGCAAAGTCGGTCTCCAGGGATTCAGACAAGGTCTGCACAAATTGCCGGTCCCGCACGATCAGATTGCCCTCCAGATTCAGCACCATCGAGAGCGGATCAAGGTTGGATGAACCCACGGTGGCCCACTCATCGTCCACACTCAACACCTTGGCGTGCAAAAACGCCGGTTGGTACTCAAAAATGCGCACACCCACCTGCTGCAACTCGCCATACAGCACCTGCGCGGCAATGCCGGCAATCCGGTAGTCCAGCTTGCCTTGCAACAACAAACGCACCATCACCCCGCGCTCGGCCGCAGCACGCAACGCTTTGCGCATGGCCCGTCGCGGATAAAAATAGGGCGTCACGATGTCGATGCGTTGCCGCGCCTGCACGATGGCCCGTAGCGCTGCCTGCTCGATCGTGCGCCGCTGTCGCAGGTTGTCGCGCAACACGAAAGCGCTGCGCATGGGTTGCAGCAAATCGGCATCGTCCATCAACTGTTCCCGCTCCTGCGGGCTCAGACGCAGCGAGGCGCTCTGCCACATCTGCTTGAGACGCTGCAAGCGGTGCGGATCTTGTACCCACTGGACCAGGTCATCACGCCAGTCTCTGCCAAACTGCGCCCGCGTCCACATGGCCCGGATGGTGTGCAAAATCGGCATCACCACCGGACCGCGCACCGACACGGCGTAATCCAGGCGTGGGTTCTCGGACCAACCGTGGCTCAGATCGTAACGGTCATCAATCAGGTTGATGCCACCGATGAACCCGACCGCCTCATCGACCACGCACAGCTTCAGGTGCATGCGTCGCCACTGGCCGGCGTCCATCAAACCCCACAACCAGTGCAGCGGCTTGTACACCACCAGGCGCACGCCAGCCTCTTCCAGTGCCCGCCACAGGCTGGCAGGTGCGTCACGCGAGCCCACGCCGTCCACCACCATCGACACCTCAACCCCACGCCGCGCTGCACGCATCACAGACTGCAACACCTCACTGCTTTGTCCCAGCGGCGAAACGATGTAGAGCGCCATCCACACCGATTGCTGTGCCTGATCAATGTGTTGGCACAGCGCCGGAAACAAGGTGCGACCGCCCTGCAGCAAGGTCACCTCATTGCCACCCGTGAACAAAGGCTTGCGCCGCGAGTACCAGGCCAGAACCTCCAGCCAACCCTGGGGGGGCTTGTCGCTGTGCTCGACGAGGCCTGGTTGCCACGGATCCTTGTGAGGAGGGCGACTCATGGGGGCATCAGGTGCTCAGGTCCAGCTCGGCCACCAGCGGCAGGTGATCGGAAAGCCGAGCCCAGGTGCTGCCACGCGGCACCATGATGGATTTGCACTGCATGCCGCGCGTATAGACCCGGTCGAGTGACAACACCGGAATGATCGACGGGTAAGTTGCGACACGGGCCTCCTTGCCCAGCATTGCCCGGCTCAAACCGGCCCCACCGAGGATGTCGTCGAGCTTCTCGTTCCAGTCGTTGAAATCACCGGCCACCACCACCGGCGCGTCAGGTGGCAGGTCATGCTGCACCAGCTCGGCCAGTTTTTCGGCCTGACGCACCCGACTGGCGTGGATCAGGCCCAGGTGCACCACCACCACATGCACCTCAATCCCGCGCCAGATGACCGGCACATGCAGCAGGCCACGCTGTTCGAAGCGGTGATCCGACACATTGTGATGACCAATGGCACCCAAGGGCCAGCGTGCCAGCAGGGCATTGCCGTGTTCGCCATGTTTGGTCACGGCATTGGTGCGGTAGGCCACCTCATAACCCTCTGGGGCCAGGTATTCCGCTTGCGGCGTGCTGGGCCAGGCGTCGGGACCAAATTGCGTGCGAGAAAAGTGCCGCGCCTCGGCATGGTTGAACTGCCGCACCTCCTGCAGGCACACGATGTCGGCATCCAGCGCCGCCACGGCATCGCTCAGATTGTGAATTTCCAGGCGTTTGGCAGGGCCCATGCCGCGCACACCCTTGTGGATGTTGTACGTGGCCACACGCAAATGCTGCGAGTGCCTTGGAACTGGCGGAAGCAGGGAAGACTGAAGCGGTTTGAGCACGAGGGGCAATCCTGCAGCAAAGCGTGCCGCGATGGCGGCACCACGCTCTCTACGATAGCAGGTGCGCCGGGTTCGCGGTACGCTGGCCGAGTTGCAAAATGGCCTCGGCATTCGACGGTGAAAAACAGCGATCCGCTGCCTCTTGCCAGGGCAGCCAGACATGCGCAACGTGCTCCAACGGTGCCAGCGTGATCGGGGTGTCGCGCGGCACACACAGACCGAACACATGCTCGGTGTTGTGCGTCACCCCAGGCGCATAGCGGTGACGCCACACCGGGTAGATCTCGTACACGTTCTCCACGCCCCAGTCCTGCAGCGCACTGCATGGCACCCGATCTGATCCGATCCGGATGCCGGTCTCTTCCTGCACCTCGCGGATGGCGGTGTCGCACCAGGACTCGTCGAGATGGTCTTTGGATCCGGTCACGCTTTGCCAGAACCCGGCCTGACTGGCCCGCTCGATCAGCAGTACCTCGCACTGCGGCGTGTAGATCACCACGAGCACCGACAGTGGAATCTTGTGAGTCCCTTGTTCATTCATGCCAGACAGTGTGGCATGGTTGGCTGCGCGTGGCGTTGACCCATGAAAAAGGCCACCCCTCAGGGTGGCCCTCGTGCGTCAAGGGTGGGATCTGTTCGATCAGCCTTGCGTCGGTGTGGATGCCACCGCGTTGCGCAAACGGATGTGCAGCTCGCGCAACTGCTTGTCGTCCACGTTTGACGGCGCGCCCGTCAGCAGGCACTGCGCGCGCTGCGTCTTGGGGAAGGCAATCACGTCACGGATGGAATCGGCCTTGGTCATCAGCGTGACCAGACGGTCCAGACCGAAAGCCAGACCTCCGTGCGGAGGCGCACCGTACTGCAGCGCATCCAGCAGGAATCCGAACTTGACCTGCGCATCCTCCTTGCTGATGTTCAGGGCGCTGAACACCTTGGACTGCACGTCGGCGCGGTGGATACGGATCGAACCGCCACCCAGTTCCCAGCCGTTCAGGACCATGTCATAGGCCTTGGCAATGCACTTGCCCGGATCCGTGTCCATCAGGTTCTCGTGACCATCCTTCGGGGCCGTGAAGGGGTGGTGCACGGCATTCCAGCGCTCGGAGTCGTCGTCGTACTCGAACATCGGGAAGTCCACCACCCACAGCGGTGCCCAGCGGTCTTCGAACAGACCGGCCTTCTTGCCGAAGTCGGAGTGACCCACCTTCAGGCGCAGTGCACCGATGGCGTCGTTGACGATCTTTTCCTTGTCGGCACCGAAGAAAATCAGGTCGCCGTCCTTCGCACCCGTGCGCTCCAGGATCTTGGCCAGGGCGGCATCGTGCAGGTTTTTCACGATGGGCGACTGCAGGCCCGAACGCAGTTCTTCAGAAGATTGACCCTTGGCGACGGTGTTGACCTTGATCCAGGCCAGGCCCTTGGCACCGTAGATCTTGACGAACTCGGTATAGGCATCGATCTCGCCACGCGACATGGCACCGCCACCGGGCACGCACAGGGCCACCACGCGGCCACCCTTGGTGGTGGCAGGCGTCGAGAAGACCTTGAAGTCCACATCGCCCATCACGTCGGTCAGCTCTGTGAACTGCAGCTTGACACGCAGGTCAGGCTTGTCCGAACCGTACAGGTGCATCGCATCTGCGTACTTCATGACCGGGTAGGCACCCAGGTCCACGTTCAACGCCTTCATGAAGACGTGGCGGATCATGCCTTCGAACATGTCACGGATTTCCTGCTCGCCCAGGAAGCTCGTTTCAATATCGATCTGTGTGAATTCGGGCTGACGGTCGGCGCGCAGGTCTTCGTCGCGGAAGCACTTGGTGATCTGGTAGTAACGGTCGTAGCCGGCCACCATCAACAACTGCTTGAACAACTGGGGCGACTGGGGCAGGGCGAAGAACTGGCCGTCGTGCACGCGCGAGGGCACCAGGTAGTCGCGGGCACCTTCCGGGGTGCTCTTGGTCAACATCGGGGTTTCGATGTCGATGAAGCCATGCTCGTCCAGGAACTTGCGCGCTTCCATCGCCACGCGGTAGCGCAGCATCAGGTTCTTTTGCATGTAAGGACGACGCAGGTCCAGCACGCGGTGGGTCAGGCGGGTCGTCTCGGACAGGTTCTCGTCGTCGATCTGGAACGGCGGTGTCACGCTGGCGTTGAGCACTTCCAGGTTGTGGGCCAACACCTCGATCTTGCCGCTGGTCAGACCGGCGTTGGTCGTGCCTTCAGGGCGGGCGCGCACGACGCCGGTCACCTTCAGGCAGAACTCGTTGCGCACGTCTTCGGCGATCTTGAACGAGTCAGCACGGTCGGGGTCGAACACCACCTGCACCAGACCTTCACGGTCGCGCAGGTCGATGAAGATCACGCCGCCGTGGTCGCGGCGACGGTGGGCCCAGCCCATCAGCGTCACGGTCTGGCCCATCAGCGCTTCGCTGACCAGACCACAGTAAGTGGTGCGCATTGTTGTTCTCTCCGGGAATGAGGTTCGTGCGGCCTGGGCACAGGCCCGGCTCGAAACCCTCGATTGTCGTTCAGGAATGGCTGTTTGGCGCAGCCGGTGGTGACACCACACCCATTGAAATGATGTACTTGAGCGCTTCGTCCACCGACATGTTCAGGGACTGCACCTCAGTACGTGGCACGATCAACATGAATCCCGAGGTCGGATTGGGGGTAGTGGGCACATACACGGCTACCATGTCAGCGGGCAGCTTGCGGGCCACCTCACCATCTGGCTTGCCGGTCACAAAGGCGATGGTCCAGGCCCCGTTGCGGGGGTACTGCACCAGCACGGCTTCGCGGAAAGCCTGCCCGCTGCTCGAAAACAAGGTGTCCGACACCTGTTTGACCGAGTTGTAGATGCTCTTGACAATGGGGATGTTCGAAAACAACCGGTTCGACTGGTTGAGCAACCACTGCCCGACCATGTTGGTCACAGCCACACCCGTCAGCCACAGGGCCGCCACCAAAATGATGACGCTCAGGCCCGGAATGCGCTGCAAATCCGCCAGAAACGGATGCGCACCAACGGGCAGCACGGTTTGTGCCACCACCATGAACCAGGCAAACACGTCGTCGAGCGTGCCGATCACGCTCTTGAGTACCCAGATCGTGATGGCCAGGGGAAGCCAGACGAGCAGGCCGGTGAGGATATATTTCTTCACTGTGAGGGGGAAAGAGAGGGCGGGAAGCCGGGTGCCAGATCAGGCAGACTGGAGCGCATTGTCAGGCCAGTCTGACTCTCTGGTCAGTGACAGGCGCAGGAGCCGCCGCAAGGCGTGCTGCCACCACTGCCACCCGATGCTGCACTACCCGTTTCGGCTGCAGCCGCTGGGGCCGCTGTGGCTGGTGCCGCCGTGGCCCCGGAGCCACCCCGAAAGTCGGTGGCGTACCAGCCTGAACCCTTGAGTTGAAAACCTGCAGCCGTCACCTGTTTCTGAAAGCTTTCTGCGCCGCAAGCGGGGCAGGTGGTCAGGACAGGGTCGGAAATTTTTTGCAAAACGTCCTTGGCGTGACCGCAGGACTCGCAACGGTAGGCATAAATCGGCATGGCCTGGCCTCTAGAAAAGCTGACATTGTAAAAGACTCGCCCAACCTGGTCAGCCCAGAGGGCCGTCTTGATTGCGCGTGCTGGCAGATGGGGCGTCTGCCTGGAAACTCAAGTGCCCGACTGGCGAAGCGTCAGTGCCTGGCGCGTTTCGTGCCGGTTGTGTGCACACGGCCGGTAGCGTGGCCGGCGTGTGAGAGCGCCTGAGCGATGGACTGGCCACGGTGGTGGACCAGCTCAGGGGTCAGTGCGCCCACCAGCATGCCCACGATGGATGCACCCAGACCCAGGAGATTGGGTGGGATCATGGCATCGGGTGCCACGAAGCTGACCGTCAGCCAGGTTCCCATGCCCAGCACGACCGAGCACAGCGCCCCCTGGGTATTGGCCCGCTTCCAGAATGCACCAGCGACGAGGGGCACAAATGCACCGGTCAGGGTCACGTTGTAGGCGTTTTGCACCATTTCGTACATCGTGCTCTCGCTGTTGAGCGCGAACAGCAGCGCGCAAGCCGTGAAGGTCACCAAAATAATTCGCAACGTCAGCAGGAACTGGCGATCGCTCATGTGCGGCACGAAGGGACGCAGCACGTTTTCAGTGAATGTGGCGGTGGGGGCGAGCAGGGCACCTGATGCCGTGGACAAGATGGCCGACAGCAGCGCACCAAAGAACATCACCTGAGCCCACACGGGCATCTTGCCCAGCACCAGATCGGGCAGGATGCGCTGGACCTCGCGGGCGTCTTCGGACGCAAAAAGCTGGGCCAATTCGGGGTGGGCCACCAGCGCTGCGAACGCGATGTAGATGGGCACTGCCGCAATGACAAAGTAAGACACACCGCCGATGATGGTGCCACGCAAGGCGGTTTTTTCATCCTTGGCGCTGGTCATGCGCTGGAACACGTCCTGCTGCGGGATCGAGCCGAAGGCGAAAGCCAGAAAAGCCCCTGCCATGGCCCACCACGCCGTAGCGTCCATCTCGGCAGGAAACATGTCGAACTTGCCCTGTGCCTGGGCTTGAGCGATCACCTTGTCGAAGCCGCCGGCCTGCCCACCCACCAGCCAGGCCACCAGCACGAGCCCGATGACGATGATCACGGTCTGGAACAGATCGGTGAAGGCCACGGACCACATGCCACCAAAAACGGTGTAGATCAACACGATGGCTGCGCCGATCATGATGGCGTGGTTCAGTGCCATGACGCCACCGGACAGCACGTGGATCACCAGCCCCAGGGCTGTCAATTGAGCGGACGTCCATCCCAGGTAACTCAGCACGATGGCCACGCTGGTCAGCACTTCGACCGACTTGCCGTACCGGACCTTGTAGAAGTCTCCGATGGTCAGCAGGTTCAGACGGTAGAACAGCTTGCTGAACAAGATCGCTGCCAGTACCAGGCACACCGTGGCACCGAACGGGTCACCCGGAATGGCGTTGAGCCCACCGCTGGCGAAGGTGGCCGACACTGACAGCACCGTTTCCGCGCCGAACCAGGTGGCAAATACCGTGGCCACGTTCATGTAAAGCGGCAGGCTCCGACCGGCCACCAGGTAATCCTTGGCCCCATGAACACGGCGCGCAGCCAGCAAACCGATGCTGATGGTCACCAGCAGGTACAGCATCACAAAAACGATCAGGGTCGAGTTCATGTCGGGTGTCCGGAATAACGGGGAGGGTTGGAAAGCGTCGGCGCGCAGTGTAGTGCCTTCGGCAACCCTAGATGACCCCCAGACCGTGCAGTCTGATCACGAGTTGTGCCGCCAGCAGGCCCAGCACAAAACCTACACCCACCCACACGATCATGGACAGCAGACGGTTGGTCTGGCGCTGCTCGGCCAGCATGGCGGCCAGGTCCCGGCGCAACTGGGCGTCGCCGTGCTCCAGGTTGTTGTGAATCAGGCGTGGCAACTCGGGCAGCATCTTGGCGTAGCGCGGGGCTTCACGTTTGAGTCTGGCCCACAGGCCGCGCAACCCGACCTGCTCGTGCATCCACTTTT
Organism: Aquabacterium sp.; assembly: GCA_017994835.1. Lineage (GTDB taxonomy): Bacteria > Pseudomonadota > Gammaproteobacteria > Burkholderiales > Burkholderiaceae_C > Aquabacterium. Next base: position 28,009 of record JAGOKC010000011.1, read on the forward strand.
CCAGGAAAGGTTTGGCGGTGCTCCAGAGGTCGAGGTCGGGGTCCAACTCGCGTCCCAGGCCTTCGACGTTGAGCAGGGTTTTCTGCAACAGCACCAGCTGCGGCTGGATCTCGACGTTGAAGCGGCGCGAAATCTGGAACAGGCGCATCAACACCTGACCCAGCGAAATTTCTTTGATCGGCCGGTCAAAATAGGGTTCGCACACTGTGCGGATGGCCGCTTCAAATTCGTCGATCCGGGTGGTCGCCGGCACCCAGCCGCTTTCGATGTGCAGCTCCGCCACGCGCTTGTAATCGCGATGAAAGAACGCGATGAAGTTTTGCGCCAGATAGTCCTTGTCCACCTCGGTCAGGGTGCCGATGATGCCGAAGTCCAACGCGATGTAGCGCCCGAAGGTGGTGGGATCCAGGCTGACCTGGATGTTGCCTGGATGCATGTCAGCGTGGAAGAAGCCGTCGCGAAAAACCTGGGTGAAAAAGATGGTCACGCCATCCCTGGCCAGCTTCTTGATGTCCACGCCCGCAGCACGCAGGCGGTTCATCTGGCTGATGGGCACGCCCTTCATGCGTTCCATCACCATCACCGTGGGGGTGCAGTGGTCCCAGATCATCTCGGGCACCAACACCAGATCCAACCCATCCATGTTGCGACGCAGTTGTGCGGCGTTGGCGGCTTCGCGCACCAGGTCCAGTTCGTCGTGCAGATATTTGTTGAACTCTGCCACCACTTCACGGGGCTTGAGACGCTTGCCATCGGCCCACAGGCGCTCCACCCAGCCCGCGAGTGTGTGCATCAGGGCCAGGTCGTCTTCGATGACGTTGAGCATGCGGGGGCGCAGCACCTTGACGGCCACTTCGCGTCCGTCGTGCAACACCGCAAAGTGCACCTGGGCGATGGAAGCACTGGCAATCGGGTCGGTGTCAAACTGTCGGAACACGGCCGACAAGGGCTTTCCGAGCGCCTTTTCCACCAGTCGGGCCGATTCATCGCTGGGAAAGGGCGGGACACGGTCTTGCAGCCGGGCAAGCTCGTCGGCGACGTCGGGCGGCAGCAGGTCGCGTCGGGTCGAGAGCATCTGTCCGAATTTGACAAAAATCGGGCCAAGGTGTTCAAGTGCCAGGCGCAAGCGTTCACCACGCGGGGCGTTCAGCCGCCGACCGACTGACAGTACACGGGCCAGCAGGCTCCAGCCAGGTTTGCGCAGACTGTCCAGCAACAGGCCGTCCAGGCCAAATCGCAGGGCAGTCAGTCCGATGTAGGCGGGGCGAAGCAAGGAGCGCATCTGCAGGCCACCCGCTGTCAGCGACGTGACGCGGACGCCGCGCCCGCATCACCGGCTTGACCAGGCCGCCAGCGCTGAACCGCCTGACGCACCGTGTCACCGATGGCACGCAGCCACTCGGCCGGGGCATTGCCCAGCAAGCGGGCGACATCGTCCTGCACGTCCCAGCGCAAATGGTTCATGAGCCAGGAGGCGACTTCAGCCAAGGCGGCATCGCCTTCGATGCGCACTTCGGGGCGTTGCCCGGTCAGCAACTGCCGACCCAGGGTGAAGGGGTTGCCCAGTTCGATGGTGAGGGTCAGGCCATCGCCGGGTGGCAGCGGGGCTCCACCGGATTCAACCAGCTCAAACAAGCCAGCAGGGGTGATGACAAAACGCATCGGGGGGGGTAACAACCCTTGGGAACCATCTGCAGGCAGCAGGAACCGAGGCAAGGGGGGCGAGAAAGTGCTCGTCCACCGCAGGTCAATGGTGCGGCCGGCATGAGGTTGAAGCTTGCCACTGGCGATGGGTTCGCTGGACACCACGTGGTTGAGCAACAGTGTCAGGCGCGGCAGCACCACGGGGCCGAGCCAGGAAAAAGGATGAGAGCGCATGACCGAGATTGTAGGTCTGACCCGACAACCCCTGGAAAGCAGGGGGAGGTGTGACTGGCATTCGACGCTAAGCTGCGCCGATCGACATTTCGCATTCAATAGCTTCAGGGTTTCTCCTGGCAAGTTACCCCCCTGGTGCGGGATGGTTCAGGGGGAACCGTAGGCCTCATGTTCAACAAGCGTAATTACCGTCCCACCTTCTTCAGTGCACCTGAATCGGTGACGTCCTTTGTGGCGGCTTTTCTGGAGCCATTTGTCACGGTAGGTGCCTTGCTGGCGGTCATGCAGTACCTGGGCGAATCGGTGCTCAGGCCTGATCTGGCGCTGTGCCTGCTCGCCTTCGCCCTGACCTTTCCAGGGCGCAACCGTTTTCACGAAGAGCCACTGGATGCGGCCATCGACGTTGTCTCCACGTGGGCGGCGGTGCTGGTCATTCTGACCTTGTGCGGGTTGGCCACCAACAGCCTGATGTTCTTCAAGATGGAGGTCATGCTCGTCTGGGCACTGGTCACCCCTGTCGCGCAGTGGTTGGTGGTGGTGATGGGGCACCACATCGTGCAGCGCCAGATGGCGCGGCCTGAAACGCGTCGCAAGGCGGTGGTGGTGGGTGCAGGTGCCCTGGGTCTGAAAGTGGCGAAGGCGCTGCAGTCCAATCCGGGTCAGCCTGTCAGTTTTGTCGGCTACTTCGACGATCGCTCCGGCGAGCGTGTGCATCCTGAGACCGAGGCAGAGCGTCTGGGCGGGCTCAAGGACATTGCCGACCATGTGCAGGCAAACGGCATCCACGAGGTTTACATCACCTTGCCACTGGGTTCGCAGCCGCGCATCGTGGCGTTGATGGAGGCCATTCAGGGCACCACGGCATCCTTGTATTTCGTGCCCGACGTGTTTGGCATCAGCATCATCCAGGGTCGTTTGCAGGACATGAACGGGGTGCCCGTCGTGGGCATCTGTGAAACGCCTTTCACGGGCATCAACGAGTTGTCGAAGCGGGTTTTCGATATCGCTGTGGCCAGCATCATTCTGGTGTTGATTGCCCCGATCCTGCTGGCGGTTGCCGTGGGGGTCAAACTGAGCTCACCAGGGCCGGTCATCTTCAAGCAACGACGCAACGGCCTGGACGGTGAAGAAATCATTGTTTACAAGTTCCGCTCCATGCGGGCCATGGACAATGGTGAGGTGGTCAAACAAGCGACCAAGGGTGACCCGCGCATCACCCGTTTCGGCGCTTTCTTGCGCAAGACCTCACTCGACGAATTGCCGCAGTTCATCAACGTGCTGCAAGGGCGTATGAGCATTGTCGGGCCACGCCCTCATGCGGTGGCCCACAACGAGTCGTATCGCAAATTGATCAAGGCCTACATGGTGCGCCACAAGGTGCGTCCGGGCATCACGGGTTGGGCCCAGGTCAACGGGTGTCGCGGTGAGACCGAAACGCTCGACAAGATGCAGGCCCGTGTGGAGTACGACCTGGAGTACCTGCGAAACTGGTCAGTGGGCCTGGATGTGTCCATCATTTTCCGCACCATTCGCCTGGTGCTGTTTGACCGCAACGCATACTGATTTTCCATGCGTCAGTTCGACATCTGATTCATCAACCTTATCCAAAATCACGAGGGTGGAATGCAGCAGCAATCAGTCACAGCCCGGAGTCTGTCCGTGGCACTCGCAATCGCAACAGGGCTGGGTGGTGTGGGCAGCGCAAGCGCTGAAGAACTGCCTCTGTACCTGACCCTGAGCCAGAGTTTGACGCGTGACAGCAACCTGCTGCGCGACAACAATGATCGCCGCAGTGACACGATCTCCACCACCACGGTGGCGGCTGGCCTCAACAAGGCCTATGGCCGACAGAATTACCAGGTGTCGGCTTCGGCTTCACGCAACGCCTACAGCGACAACAATCAGTTCGACAACAATGGCTACTCGATCAGTGCCGAAGTGGCCAGCGAGATCGGCTCCAACATCAAGGTGACGCTCAATGGTGCAACGTCACAGTTCTTGCCGAGTTTCGAAGACCAGTTCAACCGCAATGCACGCAACACCGAGCGCAACCGGCAGGCTTCGGTCGATGTGCGCTACGGTCTGTACGGTCGCTGGTCGGTGAATGCCGGGGCCAGTCACAGCAAGGTGGACTATCGGGTCACAGAGGAAGAGAACAAGACCTCAACGTCGATGTTCGCCGGTGTGCGCTATTTGCCAACTGATCTTGCTTACATCGGTCTGACGCTGTATCGCACGGACACCGAGTTGCCCAATCGCCGACTGGTTACGACGACCACGGTGGGTGAAGACATCGAGCGCACCAGCTTGAGTCTGGATACGGTGTGGCAGGTGACAGGCATCAGCCGTCTGTCGGGTCGGCTGGGGATGACCAGCGAAAAGCACCCCCAGGATCGCCGACGTGACTTTGATGGTTTGACAGGCTCCGCGTCGTGGACCTTCACACCAGCGGGCAAGGCCACTTATGCCCTGACCTGGGTGCGCGATACCAACAACGAGGGTGGCTCTACTTACAAATCGTCCATTGGTCAGTTGTACTCCACCAACAAGCGTTTGACCAACAGTCTGTCTGCCACGGCATCCTGGCAGGCCACAAGCAAGGTCAAGCTCAATGCGGGCTACACCCACGCCCAGTACGAAGAAGACAACGATCTGCAGTTGGGGGGGGTGTCGCCGATATCGAGCAGCGAGCAGACCGGTCGCTACAACGCCGTGTCGTTGGGGGTCTCTTACCAGCCCATCCGCGCGGTCGGTCTGGGTTGTGACATGCAGCGATACGACCGGACGCAATCCGTCTTTTCCCGTGCGTATGATGGCAACACGGTGGCGTGTCGCGCCTCCTTCACCATCGACTGACATCGGGAGTTCACCTTGCCTTGCATCCTGTTGACCGGGGCCACCGGTTACATCGCCTCGCACACCTGGCTGGCTTTGCAGGAGGCGGGCTTTGATGTGGTGGGCATCGACAGCCTGGTCAACAGTTCGGTGAAGGTGCTCGATCGTCTGGAGACCATCGGGTGCCGTGCGCCGCATTTCGTCCAGGGCGATGTGCGTGATGCCGCTGCGCTGGACCGTTGTTTCGAGCTGGCCCGCACGCGTTTTGGCGGCATCCAAGCCGTGGTGCACTTCGCGGCCCTGAAGGCCGTGGGCGAGTCGGTCGAGCGGCCGCTGGATTACTTCGAGAACAACCTGGGCGGCCTGCTGTCGGTGTGCCAGGCGATGAAGCGCCACGGGGTGAACAACCTGGTGTTCAGCTCTTCGGCCACCGTCTATGGCAGCCCCGACACCTTGCCCATCACCGAGGATGCGCCGCTGCGGGTGACCAATCCCTATGGTCAGACCAAGCTGATGGGCGAAGAGATTCTGCGCGAGCTGGGGCGTTGCGACCCCACCTGGCGCTTTGCCTGCCTGCGTTACTTCAACCCGGTGGGTGCGCATCCGAGCGGCCTGATCGGCGAAGACCCGCAGGGCATCCCGAACAACCTGATGCCTTATGTGGCCCAGGTGGCCGTGGGTCAGCGCCCGCATCTCAATGTGTTCGGCAAGGACTACGACACGCCCGACGGCACCGGGGTGCGCGACTACATCCACGTGTGCGATTTGGCTGAAGGCCATGTGGCGGCGCTGCGCTACCTGTTCGACCGTCAACAATCTTTGACCGTCAACCTGGGCACGGGGCAGGGCTACAGCGTGCTGGAACTGGCACAGGCCTATGGCCGTGCGTCGGGCCGTGACATTCCGGTTGTGTTTGCGCCGCGTCGTCCCGGCGATGTGGCCGCCTGCTACGCCGACCCGCAACGTGCCTTCGAGACCATGGGCTGGAAGGCCACGCGTGGGCTCGACGAAATGTGTGTGGACTCCTGGCGCTGGCAGTCGCACAACCCCCATGGTTTTCAGGACTGAATTCAAACATGACCCATTCCTTGCTCCCCGTCATCATGGCCGGTGGTTCGGGCACCCGCCTGTGGCCGCTCTCTCGCGCGTTGTATCCCAAGCAGTTTCTGGTTCTGACAGGTAATCAAAGCCTGTTCCAGCAAGCGCACCTGCGTTTGCAGTCCCTGGCAGCGGCCGACATCACCGTGGCGCAGCCCTGCGTGGTGGGCAACGAGGAGCATCGCTTCCTGGTGCTGGACCAGTTGCGCGAGGTGAAGGGCCAGGCCGCGCCTTTGCTGCTGGAGCCCGTGGGGCGCAACACCGCACCGGCCGTGACCTTGGCGGCCTTGCAGGCCGTCTCGGAAGGGGCAGACCCGATCCTGGTGGTGACGCCCGCTGACCAGACGGTGACCGACGAGGCCGCTTACACCGCCGCGGTGCAGCAGGCCGTGCGTGCCGCCGCCGAGGGCGACATCGTCATTTTGGGCATCACGCCCGATCGCCCGGAAACCGGCTTTGGCTACATCCGCACCGGCGAAGCCAATGCCCAGGGTGCACGCAGTGTGCAGGCCTTTGTGGAAAAGCCCGATGCCCAGACCGCCCAGGCCTATGTGGCCGATGGCGGCTATTTCTGGAACAGCGGCATGTTCGTGATGAAGGCTTCGCGCTGGTTGGCCGCAGTGGGCCACTTCCGTCCTGACATTCTCACGGCCACGCAGGCGGCATTTGCCGTGCGTTCTACCGATGCGCCGTTCGTGCGCCCTGGCAGCGAAGAGTTCAAGGCAGTGCCCTCTGAATCCGTGGACTATGCCGTGATGGAGCAATGCCCGGCCCATCCGGATGCCGGTTTTGTGGTGTGCATGGTGCCGCTCAATGCCGGCTGGTCGGACCTGGGTGCCTGGGATGCTGTCTGGCAGGTGTCGCCACACGATGCGCAGGGCAATGCCTCGCAGGGTGATGCCCTGTTCCAGGGCAGCACCAACACCTTGATCCATGCGTCGTCACGGCTGGTGGCAGCGGTCGGGCTGGACAACATCGTGGTGGTGGAGACGCCGGATGCCGTGCTGGTGGCAGATCGCAGCCGCAGCCAGGAAGTCAAGCAGATCGTGGCCACGCTGGATCGTCAGTCGCGCCCTGAAGGCAGTCTGCACCGCCGCGTGCATCGTCCGTGGGGGTGGTACGACTCGATTGACGCCGGTGAGCGCTTCCAGGTCAAGCGCATCATGGTCAAGCCCAAGGCTTCGCTGAGCCTGCAAATGCACCACCACCGCGCCGAGCACTGGATCGTGGTCAGCGGCACGGCCGAGGTCACCGTGGGCGAGACCGTGCAGTTGATCTCGGAGAACCAGTCGGTTTACATCCCGTTGGGCAATGTGCACCGCCTGACGAACCCCGGTGCGATCCCGTTGGAGATCATTGAGGTGCAGTCGGGCAGCTACCTGGGCGAGGACGACATCGTGCGCTTCCAGGACAACTACGGCCGCACCAACTGAAGCGAGTGGGGTGGGCTCAGCGCCCCAGGTGCTGCAGCAGGTCGAGCGGTTGCGCCACGATGACGCTGGCACCCCAGGTGCCGATCTCGCCGCTGTGACCGATGTAACCCCACGCGGCGGCCGCGCTGGGCATGCTGGCCGCCTGAGCAGCCTGGATGTCGCGCAGGTCGTCACCCACGTACAGCACGCGCGCCGGGTTGACGCCGATCTGCTCGCAGGCGGTCAGCAAGGGCAGGGGATGCGGTTTGGCCTGGGCCGTGGTGTCGCCACTGATCAAGGTGGCTGAACGCTCGATGAGGTTCAAACCCTGCATCACCGGCACGGTGAAGCGGTGTGGCTTGTTGGTGACCACGCCCCAGGCGATGCCCTGATCTTCCAGGGTGGTCAGCAACTCGGCCATTCCTTCGAACAGCACGGTGGTATCGACCAGACAGCGTTCGTAGGCGCTCAGAAAGGCTGTCCGCAGGTCTTCGAACTCGGCATGACCGGGATGGATGTCGAGCGCCGCACCGATCAGCCCACGTGCGCCTGCCGAGGCGTACGGGCGCAAGGTGCCGAGCGGCATGACAGGCAGTCCACGCTGAACACGCAACTGGTTGACTGCACCGACGAGGTCGCCAGCAGTGTCGGCCAGGGTGCCATCCAGATCGAACAGAACGGCCTGGGCGGGCGCAGCCCAGTGCAGGGCTGCGGAGTGGGGGGCGTTCACGGCGTGATGGGCTTGCGACACGCCACCAGGTAGTTCACGCTGGTGTCGCCCGACAGCTTGTAGAGGCGGGTCAGAGGGTTGTATTCCAGACCCTTGAATTGCACGGTGTCGAGACGGGCTTCACGGATCCAGCGGGCCAGTTCGGCCGGGCGGATGAAGCGCGAGAACTCGTGCGTGCCCTTGGGCAGCAGTTTGAGCAGGTACTCGGCACCCACGATGGCAAAGAGGTAGGACTTGGGGTTGCGGTTGAGGGTCGAGAAAAACACCCAGCCACCGGGCTTGACCATGTCGGCGCAAGCCTGAATCACCGAGGAGGGATCGGGTACGTGCTCCAGCATTTCCATGCAGGTGACGACATCGAACTGACCGGGTTGTTCATTGGCCAAGGCTTCGGCGGCAATGCTGCGGTAGTCAAGGTTGGCCACGCCCGCCTCCATGGCGTGCAATTGCGCCACTTTCAGGGGTTTGTCGGCCAGGTCGATGCCCAGCACGTTGGCACCCCGTCTGGCCATGGATTCGGCCAGGATGCCACCACCGCAGCCCACATCGACCACGTTCTTGCCCTTGATGGATGCGAGTTGATCGATCCAGTCCAGGCGCAGCGGGTTGATCTGGTGCAGGGGGCGAAATTCACTCTCTGGATCCCACCACTTGTGGGCCAGGTCACTGAATTTGGCGAGTTCTTGGGGGTCAGCATTGATCATGAGCGTGATGCTACCCAAATGACAGAGATCTTCGCGTGCGTCAGCACATTTCTTGCACCTTTTTTGATCTGCCCCGGTGATGACGCTGGGCACAGGCGTGGCAGGAGACAATACGCACTTTGTGCCCGTTAACGCGGGTGGGGTGTCATCGGGTGTTGAAGCAAGCGACGCAAAGGCACGGGTCACAGCGGGGCGCAGCCGACTGGTTTTTGATCGCGATGGTGGGTGCTGTCCTGCTGGCTTCGTTCGTGCCTGATTGGGGGCGCAGCGACGGCCCCTTGCACCTGGGGCGTGTCACCGACATCGGCGTGTTCCTGCTGTTTTTTCTGCACGGCATGGGCCTGTCCACCGACAGCCTGAAGTCCGGGGCCAGCAAGTGGCGGTTGCACCTGCTCGTGCAGGTCTGCACCTACGTCGTGTTTCCGCTTTGGTGGGCCGTGCTGGCCTTGGCGGGCGGGCGCTGGATCTCGCACGACCTGCTGATGGGTTTTTTCTACCTCGCGGTCTTGCCCTCCACCGTGTCCTCATCGGTGGCGATGACTGCGCTGGCGCGGGGGCATGTGGCCGCCGCCGTGCTCAACGCCACCTTGTCCACGCTGCTGGGCGTGTTCCTGACCCCCTTGCTGGTCAGCCTGGTCATGAGCGGGCAGGGCAGCGAGATGGACATCAGCCAGACCATGCTCAAGGTCGCACAGATGCTGCTGCTGCCCTTCGTGATCGGTCATCTGTTGCGCCCCTGGTTGGGCGCGTTTTTCGCGCGCATCAAGCGCTACACCAATGTCTTCGACCGGGGCGTGATCGTGCTGATGGTCTGGGCCGCTTTCAGCGACTCGGTGGCCGATGGCCTGTGGTCAAAACATGGCCCGGTGTTGCTGGCGCAGGCGCTGCTGGGTGCAGCGATTTTTCTGTTCCCCATGCTGTGGTTCACCCGCCAGGTCTCACGCGCCTTGGGTTTCGAGACCCAGGATGAGGTCGTGGCGGTGTTCTGCGGTTCGAAAAAGACCCTGGCCTCGGGCATGCCCATGGCCAAGCTGCTCTTCGGCGGCAACGCGGCCATGGGGGTGTTGATCCTGCCCATCATGCTGTACCACCAGATGCAGTTGTTCGTGTGTGCCGTGCTGGCGCGCCGCTATGCCGCGCGCATCAGCCACGAGGTGGTGAGGCATGACGCCGCGTCCTGATCTGTTGCTGATCCGACGCGAGGTGGTTTATGCGCCACCCGCCGACGAGGGGCTGGACCTGGTCCACGTGGATGAGTCCCTCATCGTCGTCAACAAACCGGAGGGGTTGCTGTCAGTGCCGGGTCGTGGCGATGACCGCCAGGATTGCATGGTGCACCGCGTGCAGCAGCGCTTTCCTGATGCGCTCACCGTGCACCGCCTGGACATGGCCACGTCCGGCCTGCTGGTGTTCGCTCGCGGCGAGGCCATGCAGCGGGCCTTGAGCGTGCTGTTTCAGGACCGTCAGGTGGACAAGCGTTACGTGGCGGTCGTCAAGGGCTTGCTGGCGCAGGACCACGGTGAGATTGACCTGCCGCTGAGCGCCGACTGGCCCAACCGCCCTCGGCAGATGGTGTGCATGCAGCGCGGCAAGCCTTCGCAGACCCGCTACGAGGTGCTGGCCCGTGATCTGAACCAGGGCGAGACCCGCGTGGCGCTGACCCCCATCACCGGGCGTTCCCACCAACTGCGCGTGCACATGCTGGCGCTGGGTCATCCGATGCTGGGTGATCCTTTCTATGGTGACGCGGACAGCCAGGTGCGTGCAGCCCGGCTGCTGCTGCACGCGGCGGCCTTGAGTCTGCCGCATCCCCAGACCGGCGAACGCATGCACTGGGTCAGCGCGCCGCCGTTCTGATTGCGATGGATCACGATCTTGCGCATATCACGATGTGACGGGTCTGGCATGCATTGGCCCCGTAGATGAATGGTGGCAAAATCCAGGGTTTTGGCTTGAGTCCCTGGGGTGCCATGAGCGCAGTCGTCATCAGCGGAACTGGTTTGTACCAGCCGCCTTACACCATCACCAATGCCGAGTTGGTCGAGGCTTTCAACGCTTACGTTGACCTGTATAACGCCGAGCACGCCGCCGAGATCGAAGCCGGCACGCTGACGGCGCTGGGGCATTCCAGCGTCGAGTTCATCGAAAAGGCGTCGGGCATCCAGCAGCGCTACGTGATGGAAAAGTCGGGCATCCTCGACCCCACACGCATGTACCCGCGCCTGAAACCGCGCGGCGACGACGAACTGTCCATCCTGGCCGAGATTGGTGTCGAAGCGGCGAAGAAGGCCATGGCTGCCGCAGGCAAGACCGGTGCCGACATCGACGCCGTCATCTGCTCGTGCTCCAACCTGCAGCGCGCCTACCCCGCCATCGCCATCGAAATCCAGAACGCCATCGGTGCCAAGGGCTATGGCTACGACATGAACGTGGCCTGCTCGGCCGCCACCTTCGGGCTGGAGCAGGCGGTCAACGCCATCAAGTCGGGCTCGGCCAAGTGCGTGCTGGTGATCAACCCCGAAATCACCTCGGGCCACCAGGAATGGAGAGACCGCGACTGCCACTTCATCTTCGGTGACGTGGCCACGGCCACCATCGTCGAGCGCGCCGACACCGCCACCTCGTCCGAGCAGTGGGAAGTGCTGGGCTCCAAGCTGGCCACCCAGTTCTCCAACAACATCCGCAACAACTTCGGCTACCTCAACCGCAGCGAAGACAGCGACCCGACCGCCCGCGACAAGACCTTCCGCCAAGAGGGCCGCAAGGTCTTCAAGGAAGTGGTGCCCATCGCCGCCGCCCACATCGAGTCCGAGTTGACCGAGCTGGGTCTGGCCGCCACCGACGTGCGTCGCTACTGGCTGCACCAGGCCAACCTGTCGATGAACCAGCTCATCGTCAAGCGCCTGACCGGTGGCGAAGTCACCCCCGACGTGGCCCCGCTGATCCTGGACGAGTACGCCAACACTTCGTCGGCCGGCTCCATCATCGCCTTCCACCTGCACAAGAGCGATCTGGCGTCTGGCGACGTGGGCGTGATCTGCTCCTTCGGTGCCGGTTACTCGGTGGGTTGCGTGGTCGTGCGCAAGCGCTGATCTGCCTGATACTCCCCTCCAAGCGGCCCGACTGGTTGTCCAGCGGGCCGTTTGTCCATCCTGGCTTTCTTTTCTGACTTTCTGCTGGCCCGATGTCATGAGCGGCGATTTCACTTTCTACTGGCACGACTACGAAACCTTCGGCAAGGTGCCGCGTCGCGACCGCCCCTCGCAGTTCGCCGGCGTGCGCACCGATGTGGACCTCAACGAGATCGGCGAGCCGTTGATGCAGTACTGCGCGCCCGCGCCCGACTACCTGCCCGAACCCGAAGCCTGCCTGCTCACCGGCATCCTGCCGCAGACCTGCCTGGAGCAGGGCGTGCCCGAGCACGCGTTTGCCAGCGCCATCGAACACGAACTGGCCCAGCCGAACACCGTCGGCGTGGGCTACAACACCATCCGCTTTGACGACGAGGTCACGCGTCACCTGTTCTGGCGCAACCTCATCGACCCCTATGCCCGCGAATGGCAGAACGGCTGCGGCCGCTGGGACTTGCTGGACGTGGTGCGCACCACCTGGGCCTTGCGCCCCGAAGGCATCCAATGGCCCAAGCATGACGACGGCCGCCCCTCCTTCAAGTTGGAGCACCTCACCCAGGCCAATGGCCTGAGCCACGAGGCTGCCCACGATGCCCTGTCGGACGTGCGCGCCACCATCGCCCTGGCACGCTTGCTCAAGCAAGCCCAACCCCGCCTGTGGGACTTCTGCCTGAAGCTGCGCCAGAAAAGCGCCGTGCTGGCCGAAGCCGGGCTGGACCAGCCCCGCGCGAACTGGAAGCCTTTCCTGCACATCTCGGGCATGTTCAGCCACGAGCGCGGCTGCATGGCCCTGGTCTGGCCGCTGGCCCAGCACCCCAGCAACAAGAACGAGATCCTGGTGTGGGACCTCGCGCACGATCCCCGTGAGCTGTTCGGCCTCAACGCCGACGAGCTGCGCCTGCGCCTGTTCACCAAAACCGCCGACCTGCCCGAGGGCGTGACGCGTCTGCCGCTCAAGAGCGTGCACATCAACAAGTCGCCCATGGTGGTCGGCAACCTGAAAATTCTCAGCCCGGCCTTGTGCCAGAAGTGGGGCATCGACCTGGCCACGGCCCTGGCCCATGCCGAGGTCGCCGCCGCCCACAGCCCCAGCATGGACGGCATTTGGGCCGAGGTCTTCGCCCGACCCGATCGCTCGCTCGGCACCGATGTGGACGAAGACCTCTACGGTGGCTTTGTCGGCAACGAAGACCGACGCGTGCTTGAGCGCCTGCGCACCCTCTCGGGCGAGCAACTGGCCGACAAGCACCCGGCCTTTGCGGACGAGCGACTGGAAGAGCTGTTCTTCCGCTACCGCGCCCGCAACTTTCCTGACACCCTCAATGACGCCGAGCTGGGTCGCTGGCAGGCCCTGCGGGTGGCGCGTCTGCACGAAGGGCAGGGCGGCGGCCTGTCGCTGCAGGCCTTCTTTGAGCGCATCGATGCGCTGGGCGAAACCCTCTCTGATGAGGACGAGCGTGGCCAGGACATCCTGGGGGCGCTGTACGACTATGCCGAACAGATCGCGCCCTGAAAGCCGCCCCTCGGTGACGCCCGGGTTGACAGCACTCGTGCCGCATCACCGCCGCACGCCGCCGCACCTGCGTTTTCTCACCGGCTACCCCGCGCACCTGCTGGGCCAGGTCCAGCAGTTGATCGACCAGGGCAAGCTGGCCGACGTGCTGCGCCAGCGCTACCCGGATCGCCACGATGTGCGCACCGACAAGGCGCTGTACGACTTCGTGATGGACTACAAGCAGCGCTGTCTGCGCAGCAGCGAGCCACTCAGCAAGATCGCGTTCGACAGCAAGATCCAGGTGATCGCGCATGCCTTGGGCACGCACACCATGGTGTCGCGCGTGCAGGGCGGCAAGCTCAAGGCCAAGCGCGAAATCCGCGTCGCCAGCCTGTTCAAGGACACGCCCCCCGAGTTCCTGCGCATGATCGTCGTGCACGAGCTGGCGCACCTCAAGGAGCGCGAGCACAACAAGGCGTTCTACAGCCTGTGCACGCACATGGAGCCGCACTACCACCAGTACGAGTT
>JAGOKC010000149.1 GCA_017994835.1 Aquabacterium sp.
CACTGGAAGTGCGCGAGCCCTTGATGGACCACGAGCTGATCGAATGGCTGGCCACCTTGCCCAGTTCGCTCAAGATCCAGGGCGGAGAGGGCAAGTACGTTTTCAAGAAGGCCTTCGAGCCTTTGCTGCCGCACGACGTGCTGTACCGACCGAAGATGGGGTTCTCGGTGCCGCTGGCGCGCTGGCTGCGTGGGCCACTGGCGCAGCGCATGAGCGAGTCGGTGCTGAGCGATCGCATGCTCGACAGCGGCTACTTCCAGCGCGACGCCCTGGAGCGCATGGTGCAAGGGCACCTCAAAGGCCAGGCGGACCACTCGGACGCGCTGTGGGCCTTGATCATGTTTGATGCGTTCTTGCGCGTCAGCCACCAGAGCGCGTGAGGCAGAACGTGTCGGTGCAACCATGGGTCACAGTCGTCATGCCAGTGTTCAACGCTTCGGCCACTTTGGCCCAGGCCTTGAACAGTGTGCTCGCGCAGGGCTATGGTGCCTTGGACATCATCGCTGTGGACGATGGCTCCACCGATGACTCGCGCGAGGTGCTGGCCACCTTCGGGAGCGCTCTGCGCGTGCTGCATCAAAGCCGAAAGGGACCTGCAGCCGCCCGCAATCTGGCGATCCATCATGCGCGCGGTGAGCTGATCGCCTTTCTGGATGCAGACGACGTCTGGTTGCCCGGCAAATTGCTCAGCCAGGTGGCCTACTTGCAAGCGCATCCCAAGGTATCTGCGGTATTTGGTCGCTTTGAACGGTGGGAGGCTCAGGCTGGTGATGGCCGGTTTGCCGAGCCACCGCCACAGGCCGCCTATGAAGAGGCTGCAGCCCGTTGGCGCGACCGGCCCGAACCCTCTCAGACCACCCGCTTTCACGGCAACCTTTACGCAGACCTGTTGCTCGACAGCGTGGTGCACATCATCACAGCCTTGGTGCGCCGTTCGGCCATCCATGAAGTGGCGGGTTTTGATGTCAGCCTGACCACGGGTTCGGATTACGACTTCTGGCTGCGCCTGTCGCGCGAGCACCGCATCGACCAGCTCGATGCCTGCGTCGCCTGGTATCGCATCCACGCTCACAGCATCACCCGTCAAGCGCGACCGCGCAATGCCGAGTACACCATCTTGTTGCGCGTGCTTGCGCAGCATGGTGCGCGGGGTGCCGATGGACGGGCCGTCTCGCCCCGTCAAATTCAGCGTCGATTGTTCGGCATCGCGTTCGGGCATGGGTATTTGCTTTTCTGGCGCGGTCAGGTGGCGCATGCCCGGCGTGCCTTTGCGCAGGCGCTGTCGCATTCGTTCTGGCATCCAAAGGTCTGGGTGTACTGGTTGTTGACCTTCGTTCGCGCAGGCCGTCCGGCTCGCAAGGTGGGTTGAAGCATGCAAGCGCGCGCTGCCCGTCCTCCGATTCGGCTCATGCACTTCGTTTACAGCTTCCACATGGGAGGGCTGGAGAACGTCGTCATTCAGTTGATCAACCGCTTGCCTGCTGATCAGTACCAGCATTGCCTGGTGTCGCTGACCGACATGGGCGACTTTGTGGACCGCATCCAGACGCCCGGTGTCGAGCGCGTGTCCTTGCACAAGCCACCGGGGCACGCGATTCCGTTGTATCCGGCCCTGTTCCGGCTGTTTCGCCGCTACCGGCCCGATGTGCTGCACACCTGCAACCTGGCGGCGCTGGAAGTGGTGCCGCTGGCGTGGCTGGCGCGTGTGCCGGTGCGCATTCATGCCGAGCATGGCTGGGATGCCAGTGATCCCAAGGGGCAGAACGTCAAGTTTCAACGCTTGCGCAAGCTGTACCGGCCATTTGTGAGCCACTACGTGTCCGTGTCGCAGGATCTGGACCAGTACCTTGGGCAACGCATTGGCGTGCCTGCAAACCGGCGCACACTCATTGCCAACGGCGTGGACACCGCGCAGTTCTCGCTGGCCCCTGTGGTCAAGGTACGGCCGCAAGGCTGCCCCTTTGAGCCAGGCCAGCACTGGTTGATCGGCACCGTGGGGCGCTTGCAGACGGTGAAGAATCAACCGCTGCTGGCACGCGCCTTCGTGCGTCTGCTGGCCCTGTATCCGGGCGCACGCGAGCACGCCCGGTTGGTCATCGTCGGTGAGGGGCCGTTGCGGGCCGAGGTCGAGCGCATTCTGACCGAAGCAGGGGTCAGCCATCTGGCCTGGCTGCCGGGCGCACGTGCCGATGTGGCCACGCTGCTGCAGTCGCTGGACTGCTTTGTCCTGCCGTCGGAAACCGAGGGCACGTCATGCACCTTGCAAGAAGCCATGTCCTGCGGCCTGCCATCGGTCGCCACAGCGGTGGGCGGCACGCCGGATGTGTTGACCGAAGGCCTCACAGGTCGCCTGGTCCCGTCGGGCGATGTGGAGGCCATGGCCCAGGCTTTGCTGCACTACATGCTGAACCCGGCTTTGGCACGAGGGCATGGATTGGCGGCACGCGCTCAGGCGCAGCGCGACTTTGGCATGGATGCCATGGTTGTCCACTACGATAGATTGTTCCAAAGCAGTTGACCATGCGCATCCTTCACGTTCTTGATCATTCCATTCCTTTGCACAGCGGCTACACGTTTCGCACGGCTGCGCTGTTGCGGGAGCAGCGTGCGCTGGGCTGGGAAACCTTCCACGTTACCTCGCCCAAGCAGGGTGCAAGCTCGGTGGCCGAGGAAGAGGTGGATGGGTTGCATTTTTTCCGCACACCGCCCGCACAAGGTATCGGGGTGAATTGGCCCGTGATGGGCGAGTGGCAGCTGATGCGCGCGTTGGAGGCCCGCATTGAAGAGGTGGCAAACCAGATCAAGCCAGACATCATTCACGCGCATTCGCCCGTGTTGAACGCCATGCCGGCCCTGAGCGTGGGCGGCAAGCTGGAGATCCCGGTGGTGTACGAGATCCGCGCTTTCTGGGAAGACGCCGCTGTGGACCACGGCACCAC
>JAGOKC010000150.1 GCA_017994835.1 Aquabacterium sp.
CCGAGCGCAGCGCCTTGCGCAAAACGGCTACCACGGTGGGTGAGTCATCGATGATCAGCGCCCGCGTCCCCTTGCGGGCATTCTTGCGAGGCGACTGGCGGCGCTCCACGGCGCCTGTCGGTTCAGCGCTTGCCACTGCGAGCGGGGCCGGGGCGGTAGGCCTGGGAGGTGGCGTTTTTTTACGCGCACCGCCCCAGAGTCGATCAAAGATGCTCATGGTGTTGGTTTTTCTTCTCGCAGGGTGGGGCAGTTTGCTGAGGCGCAAGTATCCCAGAGACAGGGTGACCAATAAGGGGGGTCGTCCCTATGAATTCCGAGCGGATACCAGGTCTTCAGCCGACGCATCAACCCAGGGCATCGTTCACCTGGTCGTTGAATTCCGCCAGGCTCACGGCGTCGCCGATTTCGCGCGGCAGCGCGTCGCGCACCGAAAAAACGCCCAGAATCTTGTCGGCAGGCGACACGATGGGCAGGTGCCGAAAGCCCCGCTCGATCATGATCAGCACGGCTTCAGAGACCTTCATGTCGGGGCCCACCGTTTGTGGGTGCGGCGTCATCACGTCGCGGACCAGGGTGGCCTCGGGGCTCAGCGCCTTGGCCAGCACGCGCGTCATCAGGTCGCGCTCCGTCAGGATGCCCAGGATGGTGCCCAGGGTGTCGAGGATGAGCACGCTGCCGCAGTTGGCGCGCGTCATCACGCAGGCAGCCTCCCAGACGCTGGCTTGGGCCCCCAGGCTGACCACGTGGCGCTGGGAGATCGACTGGAAAACGGTGCGTTCGGCCATGGCAGGCTCCTTTTGCAGGGGACAACGGGTCAGCGCAGCGATGCGTTGAGTTTTTCCAGCGCCTTCGAGCCGGGGCACAGCTGGGCCGGCCCCATGCTGTTGAGCGGTGCGTCGCTGGTGTTAAGCGAGAGGTGCAGGTCGGTGGCCTGCGGGTCGAGGTAGAGCAGGCCGGTCACCACTTCGCCGCGCGCCTGGTGGGCGTTCATGTAGCTGAGCGCGGCGTAACGGTCGGACGGGTCGTAGTCGGTGTGCAGCTTGCGCAGGCGCAGCAGGGCGCCGTCGTGCTGCTGCACGTCGATCACTTCGCCGGGCGCGTACTGCGCCGTGATTTCGCTGTGCCGGGGCATGAAGTCGATGCGGCTCACGGCCTCGTTGTGCTGGCGCACATAGTCGTAGCTCTTGGTGCTGCCGCCGTGGTTGTTGAAGGTCACGCAGGGGCTGATGACGTCGATGAACGCCGCTCCACCATGGCCGATGGCGCCCTTGATGAGCGGCACGAGTTGCTCCTTGTCGCCCGAAAAGCTGCGCGCCACATAGGTGGCGCCCAGTTGCAGCGCCAGGCCCACCAGGTCCACCGGGCTGTCGTTGTTGACCACACCCTTCTTGCTGCGCGAACCCCGGTCTGCCGTGGCTGAGAACTGGCCTTTGGTCAGGCCGTAGACGCCGTTGTTTTCGACGATATAGGCCATGCGTACGCCCCGGCGCATGGCATTGGCGAACTGCCCAAGGCCGATGGAGGCCGAATCGCCATCGCCTGAGACGCCCAGGTACAGCAGGTCGCGGTTGGCCAGGTTGGCGCCGGTCAGCACCGAGGGCATGCGCCCGTGCACGGTGTTGAAGCCGTGCGAGGCGCCCAGAAAATAATCTGGCGTCTTGGAGCTGCAGCCGATGCCCGAGAGCTTGGCCACGCGGTGGGGTTCGATGTCCAGCTCCCAGCAAGCCTGGATGATGGCCGCCGAGATGGAGTCGTGCCCGCAGCCCGCGCACAGGGTGGAGATGCGGCCTTCGTAGTCGCGCCGGGTGTAGCCCACCTTGTTGTGCGTGAGTGTGGGGTGGTGCAACCTGGGCTTGGCGAGGTAGGTCATGCGGCCTCCTTGACTGGCGCTGTAGCACCTTGGAGATAGGACTCAATTGCCTGGGTGATAAAGCGCGCCGTAATCGGCGTGCCGTCGTAGTGCAGCACCTTGACAAGGCGCGCCGGGTCTACGCCCAGCTCGTTGACCAGCAGGGCGTGCATCTGGGCGTCGCGGTTCTGCTCGACCACAAACACCTGTTCGTGCGCGGCGATGAAGCGGTCCACCGATTCTGGGAAGGGGAAGGCGCGCAGGCGCAGGGCGTCCATGTGGATGTTTGCGGCCGTGAGTCTGTCCAGCGCTTCCTGCATGGCCGGGCTGGTGGAGCCGAAATACAGCACGCCCAGCGGTGTCGCCTGCGCTGCGCTGCGCAGCACGGGCTGGGGCACCAGGTCGGCGGCGGTGCGGAATTTGGCGCAAAGCCGTTCCATGTTGTAGATATAGTCCGGCCCGCGTTCCGAGTAGCGGGCATAGGGGTCGCGCGTGGTGCCGCGCGTAAAGAAGCTGCCTTTGGTGGGGTGCGTGCCGGGGTAGGTGCGCCAGGGAATGCCGTCGCCATCCACGTCCTTGTAGCGGCCAAAATCTTTGCCGGCCTCCAGCTCTTCGGCGGTCATCACCTTGCCCCGGTCGTAGGTACGGGTGTCGTCCCAGGCAAAGGGCTTGCACAGGCGCTGGTTCATGCCGATGTCCAGGTCCGTCATGAGAAAAATGGGGGTTTGCAGCCGGTCGGCCAGGTCCAGCGCTGCGGCAGCGTGTTCAAAGCATTCGTGCGGGTCTTCGGGAAACAGCAGCACATGCTTGGTGTCGCCGTGCGAGGCGTAGGCGCAACTCAGCAGGTCCGACTGCTGGGTGCGCGTGGGCATGCCGGTGGACGGCCCGCCGCGCTGCACGTTGATGATGGTGACCGGAATCTCGGCAAAGTAGGCCAGGCCGATGAACTCCGTCATCAGCGAGATGCCCGGGCCCGAAGTGGCGGTGAAAGCGCGGGCGCCGTTCCAGCCGGCACCCACCACCATGCCGATGGAGGCCAGTTCGTCTT
>JAGOKC010000079.1 GCA_017994835.1 Aquabacterium sp.
CGCTGCCCTTCGCGCAAGGGCTCGATCACATGGCGCGTGTCCAGCGCCCGAATTTGCGACAGCACCGCTGGCACTTCACCCGGCTTGGGGTGGGTGATGTACACGCTCACCTCGCCATCGAGCTGCCGCAACTCCTGCGCCAGCGTCTTGGGCGAGAGGTGGCCACTGATTTCGGCCAGAAAAGCCTCTTCGTCGCCAAAAGCGGTTTCGATCACCAACTGGGCAATTTTTTGCCCGGCCAGCACCTCCCACAATTCGGGGTTGGGGCCGGTGTCGCCGGTGAACACCCACCAGCCCAGCGGCGTTTCCACCCCAAAGCCCACGCCGGGCACGGTGTGTGCAGCGGGCAGCACGTGCACCACACGCTCGGGCTGGCTGCCCCGCGCCGGAAACGACATCACATCGCCCACGGCCAGTTCATGAAACACCAGGATGGGGTGCTGCACGCTGGGCAGGCGCGTGAAGTCGGGCCAGATCACGCCATTGAAGATGTGGTCGCGCAGCGCCTGCAGGGTGTCGGGCAGGGCGTGCACATGGATGGGCTGCAAGGCGCTGGGCCCGCCGCCGCCCATGCGCAGCTTGATCACGCTGTCGGCCAGCAGTGGAATGCTCAGGACGTGGTCCAGGTGGCTGTGGCTGATCAGGACGTGGTTGATGCGGGCGAGTTCGTCCAGGCGCAACTCACCCACGCCGGTGCCAGCATCAATGAGGATGTCGTCGTCCAGCAGGAACGACGTGGTGTGGCACCGCGCGGCGATGGAGCCTGAGCAGCCCAGAACGCGGATCATGTCAACGCCCTTGTGCTGCGTGTGCCCGCATCAGCCCTGCACAAACTGCATCTGGGTGCCGGCCAGTTCGATCACGTCACCCGTTTTGAGGTGCACAGGTTCTGCCCCCACGGGTGCGCCGTTGACGGTGGGGCGCGCCGCGCCTTCCACGTGCGCAAACACGTAGCCGCCTGGGCGTTTGGTGAGCGACGCCACCTGCACACCAGGCTTGCCCACGGTGGTGACCACCTTGGTCAAGGGCACTTCGCGGCCAGCTGCTGCGCCGTTGAGCACCTTGATGACCGCAGGGGCCTGGGGTGCCAGCCCGCCAAAGCCCGAGGCCAGGCCGCCGGGCATGGAGTGCCCGAAGCCCGAAGCCGAGGCCGGGGTGTACGTGGCCGCCGGGCGTTGTGCCGACATGGGCGAGCCGCCACCACCCGACAGGGGCGAGGCAGACGCACTGGCCGAGGACGAGACGGGCGCACCATGACGCATGATCATGGTCTTTTCGAATTCGTTGCCCTCTTCACCCAGGAACTTGATCTTGTACTTGCCGATCTCGACGGTGTCGTTGTGCTGCAGCAGCTGCTTTTTGACAGCACGGCCGTTGATGTAGGTGCCGTTGGTGCTGTTGAGGTCTTCAATGAACACATCGCTGCCCACCAATTGCAGCACAGCATGCTCACCACTGACGGCCAGGTTGTCGATCACGATGTCGTTGTAGGGACGGCGGCCCAAGGAAGTCTTGTCCTTGGTAAGTTGGACTTCTTTGATGACCACGCCATCCAGCGAGACAACCAGTTTTCCCATTCGAAACCCCTCGGGTATGGATCTATCAATGACAATCAACCAAGGCCACTCAGGCGCTTGAACGGCCACCAGGATTTGGCAGACGGGTCGCTGGGCCCCACGGCGCGGGCCAGCACAACAGCGATATTATCCCGTCCCCCGGCTTCATTGGCGGCAGCAACGAGGGCTTCCCCCATGTCGGACAAACGCGAGTGTGCGGCCATGACTTCGGCAATTTGGGCGTCGCGCAGCATGTCGGAGAGGCCGTCGGAGCACATGAGGTACACATCGCCCGACTGCACGTCGTGTTGATGGGTTTCCAGCAGCACCATGTCTTCAACCCCCAACGCACGCGTCACCAGGTTTTTGTTGGCTGCAAATTGCGCTTGTTCGGGTGTGAGCATGCCAGCATCAATCTGCTCTTGCAGTAACGAATGGTCTTTTGTGATTTGCTGCAACACGCCGTTGCGCCAGCGGTATCCGCGCGAGTCACCAATGTGCCCCATCAGCAACCGCCCGGAGCGGAACACGCCCAGCACCAGGGTTGTGCCCATGCCCGCGTAGGTCGGGTTGGAGTTGGCTGCGCTGAAGATGGCCTGGTTGGCGTTGTCCACACAGATGTCCATGGCGCGCTTGACGTCGGCGTCGCTGGCTGCTGTGGAGGCCTCGTGCAGCCAACGGCCGAGTTCGGCCTTGATGAAGTCGCAGGCCATGCCACTGGCGACTTCGCCGGCGGCGTAACCACCCATGCCGTCGGCCAGCACGGCCACAGCACAGCTTTCGTCCAGGGCAACCGAATCCTCGTTGTTGGATCGGATTCGCCCGGTGTCAGTTTGACTATAGAACTCGAAGTTCATGCGCTGATTGTCGCTGTGTTTTGAGGTTCAGGCCGATCCCGCCCCGGCGAGAACTGGGGGGTGAGCCCTTGGGCCACCGCTCGCAGGTCGTCGGCCATTTGTCGGCCATTCGCGTATCGGGTGTGGGGGTGTTTTTCAAGCGCGAGGGCCACGACATCGCCCAGTGCGGAAGGCAGGTCGGGGCGCAGTTCGCACACGTTGGGCACCTTGTCGCGCGCAATGGCACGCATCAGGGTGGCCATGGAGTCGTTGCGGTAAGGCAGTTGTCCGGTCAGCAGCTGGAACAGCGCCACGCCGAGTGAATACAGGTCGCTGCGGCCATCAATCGGCTGGCCAGAGAGTTGTTCGGGCGACATGAAGGTGGGTGTGCCCAACACCACGCCAGTGCGGGTGCGGGCGGCATCGGCCACGCGCGCCACGCCAAAGTCCATCACCTTCACACGGTCGTGTTCGGGGTTGACCATGATGTTGGCGGGTTTGATGTCGCGGTGGGTGACGCCACGCTCGTGTGCGTAGGCCAGCGCCTCGGCAACGCGGGCAATGGTCAGGACGACGTCGCGCACGGGCAGCAGGCGTCCGGGCAAGGTGTACTGGCTGAGGTCGATGCCGTCAATCAGTTCCATGGCGATGTAGGCAAGGCCATCGTCTTCGCCCGCGTCAATGATGCTGACCAGATCAGGGTGCTGCAGGCGGCCCGACATTTCTGCTTCACGCAGGAAGCGCGCGCGGGCGTCGTCGAGGTCGCGGCCGCTGAACTCATGGCTCAGTGACATGGTTTTGAGGGCCACTTTGCGGTCGGTCACTGGGTCGTAGCCGAGATAGACGGCCCCCATTGCACCGCGTCCGATTTCTTTCTCGACGATGTATTTGCCGAGCTTTTTGTGCTCGGCCTGCGGTGACAACGGCGTGGGCACGGTGCCCCAGCGCTGTGCCGTGGCGGCCTGGGACAGGCCACGGGCGCGCATCAAGCGGGGTTTGAGGTGGTGGCGCTCGGGCTCGATGTCCACCATGTGCTCGTACACGTCGCGCGCCTGGTCGTAGCGTGACGCTTTTTCAAAGGCCTGGGCGACGCGGTCCATGGCTTCCAGGGCGATGTCGCGGTGCATGAGTTCAGGGACGAAGCCGCGCAGGGCGTCCCAGGCGCGGTCCGGCGCGCCGATGTGCAGGTCGCGCAGCGCCTGGCGAATGCGGATGAGGTCGTTGCCGTCCCGGGTGGGCTGCGGCAAGGTAGAGGGGCCGGTGTCGGGCTCCACGTCTTCAGGGAACAGCGAGGAGAGGTTGGACGCAGAGAAATCGGACTGTGGCCGGGTGTTGGTGGGCACGTCCATGTAGGACACGATGGTGGCGGGCCCGTAGTCGGAAGGCGGGGCGTCGGGGTGCGCCGGAGACGCAACACTGTCACCCAACGGGGTGGTGTCCTGGTAGGGCAGCTCGGAGTCGGTGGCGGTGGTGCGGGTGTGGCGAAGCGTGGGTTGGCTTTGACGGGCGCGCATTTGCCGCATCAGCCACAGGCCGACAGCGAGCAGCAGCCCGACAAAGACAATCAACCCTTGCGTCAACGACATGTTGCAGCCTCGTGGATCAGGTTTAGGCCATGGCGGCACGGCGTGCCAGGAGCTTGCCGAGCGTCAGGACCAGCAACGCGCCCGCAACGCCTGCACCGTAGTGCCATGCGCCGCTGGCAGGCAGCAGGTGCGCGGCGGCGGGGTCACCCACTGCCAGGGTGCCTGCAATCCAGCCCAGCAACAGCGCACCCGCCGTGATGATGACAGGGAAACGGTCCATCATTTTCAGAACGAAGCTGCTACCCCACACAATGATGGGAATGCTGACCAACAGACCGAAGATCACCAGCGGCATGTGGTGTCCTTGGTGACCGCTGGTTTGCGCGGCACCGGCAATGCCGATGACGTTGTCCACGCTCATGATGAAGTCGGCCACGATGATGGTTTTGATGGCTCCCAGCAATTTGTCGCTGGCTTGAAGATTGCCGTGCCCGTCTTCTTCGGGCACCAGCAGTTTCACGCCAATCCACAGCAGCAGCACGGCCCCGACCAGCTTGAGGTAGGGCAGTGCCAGCAGGGACATGGCAAAGAAGATCAGCACGACGCGCAGAACGATGGCACCGGCGGTGCCCCAGAGGATGCCGCGTCGGCGCAGTTCGGGCGGCAGGTTGCGGCATGCCAGGGCGATGACCACGGCGTTGTCTCCGCCCAGGAGGACGTCGAGCATCACGATTTGGCCAACCGCCAGCCAGAATTCGGGTGTCAGAAAGGATTCCATCTTGCTTGAAAAAAAATCAGCCCCTGAGTGTAGGGGCTGATGGGTGCCTGTCGGCAGGAAAGCAAACTCAGATCAGAGCAAGCCCTTGAGCAATTTGCCCATTTCTGACGGGTTGCGGGTGATGGTGAAACCGCATTCTTCCATGATGGCGAGCTTGGCATCGGCCGTGTCGGCACCGCCCGAGATCAGCGCGCCAGCGTGGCCCATGCGCTTGCCGGGAGGAGCGGTGACACCAGCGATGAAGCCGACGATGGGCTTTTTCATGTTGTCCTTGCACCAGTAGGCGGCTTCGGCCTCGTCCGGGCCACCGATTTCACCGATCATGATGACGGCGTCGGTGTCGGGGTCGTCGTTGAAGGCACGCATCACGTCGATGTGCTTCAAGCCGTTGATGGGGTCGCCACCGATGCCGACGGCGCTGGACTGACCCAGGCCGAGTTCGGTCAGTTGTGCCACGGCTTCATAGGTCAGGGTGCCCGAGCGGGACACGACGCCGATGCGGCCTTTGCGGTGGATGTGGCCGGGCATGATGCCGATCTTGATTTCTTCGGGCGTGATCAGGCCGGGGCAGTTGGGGCCCAGCAGCAGGGTCTTCTTGCCGCCGGCAAGCTCCTTGGCCTTCATCTTGTTGCGCACCATCAGCATGTCGCGCACAGGGATGCCTTCGGTGATGGCGATGACCAGGTCCAGGTCGGCCTCGACGGCTTCCCAGATGGCGTCAGCGGCACCGGCGGGCGGCACGTAGATCACCGACACGGTGGCACCGGTTTGCTGGGCGGCTTCCTTGACGGAGGCGTAGATGGGGATGTCAGAGAACTTTTCGCCGGCCTTCTTGGGGTTCACGCCCGCAACGAAAGCGTTCTTGCCATTGGCGTAAGCCTGGCAACCCAGGGTGTGGAATTGACCGGTCTTGCCCGTGATGCCTTGGGTGATGACCTTGGTGTCTTTATTGATGTAAATGCTCATGACGAAGTCCTTGGGTTCTGGGCTCAGGCCACAGCGGCGACGATCTTGGTCGCGGCTTCGGCCATCGAATCGGCGGCAATGATGGGCAGACCGGATTCGGCCAGCATCTTCTTGCCCAGGTCTTCGTTGGTGCCCTTCATGCGGACGACCAGCGGCACGTTCAGGTTCACGGCCTTGCAGGCGGTGATGACGCCGTCGGCAATGGTGTCGCACTTCATGATGCCGCCGAAGATGTTGACCAGGATGCCCTTGACATCGGGGTTCTTCAGCATGATCTTGAACGCTTCGGTGACCTTCTCGGCCGTGGCGCCACCGCCCACGTCGAGGAAGTTGGCGGGCTCGCCACCGAACAGCTTGATGGTGTCCATGGTGGACATGGCCAGACCGGCACCGTTGACCAGGCAGCCGATGTTGCCGTCGAGCTGGATGTAGGCCAGATCGAACTTGGAGGCTTCGATTTCAGCAGGATCTTCTTCGTCCAGGTCGCGGTAGGCGACGATTTCCGGGTGACGGAACAGGGCGTTGGCGTCGAAGTTGAACTTGGCGTCGAGGGCGATGACGTTGCCCTTGCCGTCGCGGTTCAGCGGGTTGATTTCAACCAGCGACGCGTCGGTTTCCATGTAGCACTGGTAAAGCTTCTTGAAGATGTCCTTGGCCTGCGCCTGCGAGTCTGCGGGCATGCCGATGCCGTCGGCAATCTGCTGCGCTTGCGCGTCGGTCAGACCCGCCAGCGGGTCGATGAAGACGGTGAGGATCTTCTCGGGCGTGCTGTGCGCGACTTCTTCAATGTCCATGCCACCTTCGCTGGAGGCGATGAAGGCGACTTTCTGGGTGCCACGGTCGGTGACCACGGACACGTAATATTCCTTTTGAATGTCAGCGCCGTCTTCGATGTAGAGGCGGTTGACCTTCTGGCCTGCAGGACCGGTCTGGTGGGTCTTGAGCTGCATGCCCAGGATGTCGGTGGCCAGACGACGCACGTCGTCGATGGACTTGGCGACTTTGACGCCACCACCCTTGCCGCGACCACCGGCATGGATCTGTGCCTTGACCACCCAGACGGGGCCGCCCAGTTTTTCGGCTGCAGCGACAGCTTCGTCAACGGAAAAGGCCGGAATTCCTCTTGGGACCGGCACGCCAAATCGGCTCAGGATCTCTTTGCCTTGGTATTCATGAATCTTCATGGGGCTCTCGCATTCAGGTGTTGCGTTCTTGTCGAACATGCCAAATCCGCCTCATCCGATCAGACGGAGGCGGTTGCACCAACTCACAGTAGCAATTTTTGTGCAGTGCAATGCCCAGCATACATCGGAGCCCCCACGAACAGAGGGTAACGCACCCTAGGGTTTCTACTAACTTTCAGGCGATTTCACTCGCTTGTCAACAATCCATCACCCCGAATGACGCGTCTGACCACGTCTGAGGCGAAGCCCCGATTGAGCAAAAAGCGTGTCTGCCGGGCCTTGTCTTCGAGGGTTTCAGGCGGCGCACCAAAGCGGCGCAACCACAGGGCGTGGGCACGCACGAATTCGGTCTCGCGCAGGGTTTGGGCGGCCGCACTGGCAACCTCGGGGGGGAGCTGGTGCTGGGCGAGTTCGGCCTTGAGCCGGGCTGCACCGTAGCGTGCCCCTTTGCGGTGCAGCATGGATTCGGCGAAGCGTTCGGCAGACAGCCAGCCCTTTTGCTCCAGCTCGTCGAGCAGTTGGGCTACTTGCTCGGGTGACTCGGCATGCGGCGCGAGTTTGCGGGTCAGTTCGACGCGTGAGTGCTCGCGCGCCGCCAGGTATTTCAAGGCCCGACCCTTGAGCGAGAGGGTCGGACGTCGGGAGGCCGCAGGATCAGGCCTCGGCATCTTTCACCGTGCTGGCTTTGCCGTTGACCAGGGCAGCGGGCAAGAGGGCAATCCCGAGCGACTCGCGGATCTTGTTTTCGATTTCGTGCGCCAAGTCTGCGTTTTCGCGCAGGAACTCGCGTGCGTTGTCCTTGCCTTGGCCGATTTTTTCACCGCCATAGGCATACCAGGAACCGGCTTTTTCAACGATTTTGGCGGTCACGCCCAGGTCAACGATTTCGCCCTCGCGGCTGATGCCTTCACCGTAGAGGATGTCGAATTCGGCCGTTTTGAAGGGGGGCGCAACCTTGTTTTTGACGACCTTGACCTTGGTTTCGTTGCCGATGATTTCGTCGCCCTTCTTGATGGAGCCGATGCGACGGATGTCGAGTCGGACCGAGGCGTAGAACTTCAGGGCGTTGCCGCCCGTGGTGGTTTCGGGGCTGCCGAACATGACGCCGATCTTCATGCGGATCTGGTTGATGAAGATGACCATGCAGTTGGTCTTTTTGATGTGCGCGGTGAGCTTGCGCAGGGCCTGGCTCATGAGGCGGGCTTGCAGGCCGGGCAGGGAATCGCCCATTTCGCCTTCGAGTTCGGCCTTGGGGGTGAGCGCAGCCACCGAGTCCACCACGATGAGGTCCACCGACCCCGATCGGACCAGGGCATCAACGATTTCAAGAGCCTGCTCGCCCGTGTCGGGCTGGGAAATCAGCAGGTCTTGGAGGTTGACGCCAAGCTTCTGAGCGTATTGGGCATCGAGGGCGTGTTCGGCATCAATGAAGGCGCAGACGCCGCCTTGCTTTTGCATTTCAGAGATGACTTGCAGGGTGAGCGTGGTTTTGCCGGACGACTCAGGCCCGTAGATTTCAACCACGCGGCCACGCGGCAGACCGCCAACGCCCAGAGCGATGTCAAGGCCCAGGGACCCGGTAGATACGACCTGGATGTCTTCAATGACCTCGCCCTCGCCCAGGCGCATGATGGAGCCTTTGCCGAATTGTTTCTCGATCTGGGCGAGCGCGACCTGCAGGGCTTTGGCTTTTTCGGTGCTGAGGGCAGATTTGGCGTTGACGTCCATGCGAGGTCTCCAGGGGTTCAAGGATTGGCTTGGGTGCATTATGGCAAAAGCTGGACGTTTATACAGTACCCGTGCAAATAATTTTCGTCCCTCTTGTGGGGGTTGCCGGGGTGTCATGCTGCGATGCAGCATCAAGCGCTAGACTGTCCGCATGACCTCCAAGCGCACGCCCAAGACTCAGGCCAGCACGCAGCGCCTCGAAGAAGACCAGCAAGTCCATCGACGCCCCCGCCGGGCCCGCGTCGGCAAGCCGAAGGTCGCGCCGGATCGACCGCGCGTGAACCTGGCCTTGCAGGGTGGCGGCTCGCATGGTGCCTTCACCTGGGGGGTGATTGACCGGTTGCTGGAGCTCGATGGGCTGGATTTCGGTGGCATTTCGGGCACCAGTGCAGGCGCACTGAATGGGGCCGTGATGCTGACGGGTTACGTGAAGGGACATCAGGCCGGTGGCGAGGTCGAGGCGCGACTGGGAGCGCAGAAGGCTTTGCGCGAGTTCTGGCGCGATGTGAGTCGCCACGGCCCTTTGTTCTCGCCGTTGAGCATCCAGTCCAACGGTTTGCTCAAGGCCGAGTTCAACTTTGATCAGTTTCCGGCTTACCAGTGGTTGAACGTGTTCATGCGTTCGTTCAGCCCCTACGAGTTCAACCCGCTCAATCTCAATCCGCTGGAAGACGTGTTGCGCCGCCACGTGGACCCTGCGTTGCTGCACGATGGGTGCGCGCAGTGCGGGATCCCCTTGTTTGTGACGGCCACTTCGGTTCACACCGGCCAGGCTCGCGTGTTCACGGCGGGTTCCCTGTCGATTGAGGCCTTGATGGCGTCGGCGTGTCTGCCCTTTGTATTTCAGGCGGTCGAGATTGACGGCGAGCCGTATTGGGACGGGGGCTATACAGGTAACCCGGCTTTGTATCCCTTGATTTATGAGACCAATGGGATGGACATCATGCTGGTGCGGCTGACGCCTTTGCAGCGGATCGACAACCCGACACGCAGCATCGATATCATTGATCGGTTGAGCGAGATCACGTTCAACGCGAGCCTGGTGAGCGAGTTGCGGGCGATTGCGTTTGTGAAGCGGCTGGTTGGTGAGCAAAAGCTCGATCGTGGGCGCTACAAGAGTCTGCACATGCACATGGTGGCCGATGATGTGGGGATGAGCGAGTTCAACGCGTCGAGCAAGTTCAATACCGATTGGGCGTTTTTGCAGGCGCTGCACGGGCTGGGTCACACGGCCGCTGACCAGTGGCTGAAAGCACACCGACATCAAATCGGGGCCGAGAGTTCGTTTGACATTCACGACACGTTTTTGCAGCAAATGACGCCACCAACTGGTCAAACTTGATCAACCACAAACCCGATGATTGCAATCGGGTAGAGAATACCCCTAGTGGTACACCAGATCTTTTTCGACTTCACTGACTTTCAACAGGAGATACGATGGGACAAGACCTCGACAACCACCCGCTGGGACGCGATTTTCCGGAGCTCAAGGACAAGATCCGCGAATTGAAGACGAACAACGCCCACTTTGCGCGCCTGCACCGTGAATACGAAGAGGTGGACAAGGCCGTGATTCGCCTGGAGACCGGCGTGGAGCATGGCTCGGATGCGGAAATGGAAACCAAGAAAAAGTTGCGCGTGCTGCTCAAGGATGAGTTGTATGCGCAGTTGAAGGCCTGAGTCACCTCAGGTCTGAACACTTAAGGCACTCGCTGCGGGTGGTTTGATCAAACCACCTCGACAGCGCCTCGGAGCACAGCGTCACAAGCGCTGTGCTCTTTTCTTT
>JAGOKC010000080.1 GCA_017994835.1 Aquabacterium sp.
GCCGGATCGGCCAGGCGCACGCCCTGCTCCATCAGGCGCTCGGCTTGCGCGCGTTGGTGGCGGCGCTCCAGTTCGGCCAGTTGCGCCGGGCTGTTGACGCCCAGCACTTCCACCTCGTCGCGCGGCTGCGCGGCCACCACGCTCAGGCCCTCGGCCTGGGCCATGGCCACCACGTCGGTCAGGTAGTACTCGCCCTGGGCGTTGTCATTGTTCAGTTGCGACAGCCAGTGCTTCAGGCGCGCCGTGGGCGCGGCCATCATGCCGGTGTAGACCTCGCAGATGGCGCGCTGTTCGGGCGTGGCATCCTTGTGCTCGACGATGGCCAGCACCTTCACGCCGGTCTCGTCACGCACGATGCGGCCGTAGCCGGTGGGGTCGTCCAGGCGGATGGTCAGCAGCGCCAACTGCTTGCCCGCACAGGCATCGATCAACGCCTGGGCCGTGCTGGCGTGGATCAGCGGCGTGTCGCCGTTCAGGATCAGGGTGATGCCGTCGTCCGGCAGCACGGGCACGGCCTGCTGCACCGCATGACCGGTGCCCAGCTGGGGCTCCTGGCGCACGAACTGCAGCGGAGCCTGCGCAAACTCGGCGGTCATCGCCACTTCCACCATCTCGGCGCCATGGCCCGTGATCACCACCTGCTGCGCGGCGTTCAGGCCCGAGGTGCTGGCGATCACATGCGACAACATGGGCCGACCGGCCAGCTTGTGCAGCACCTTGGGGCGCGAAGACTTCATGCGGGTGCCTTTGCCCGCGGCCATGATGACGATCGAAAGCGACATGAAAAACCTGAGTTGACTTGGAAGATCAGCGATTGTCCACCGGCCGTGTGACGGTCACGGTGCGGGGGCTGACGGCTGGGTGAGGAAAGTCCTTGAGCGCCGCCTCGAACAGGTAGGGCAACAGGTCCAGATCGACGGTGTTCTGGCGGTCGTGCACCGCGTGGGTTTCATACAGCACCTGGTTGCTGCGGCGATCACGGATCAGCACGTCCACCTGCATCTCCACCCAGGTGGGCTCCATGCGCATGCTCAGGCCAATGCCACCCCAACCTCCGGTGCCCCACCAGCCACCCAAACCAAACCGACCGCCACCCCAGAAGGGGTCGTGACGCAGGCTGGCGTCTTCGCGGCTCCGGGTGCTGAGTTGCACGCTCACCTCAGCCTGATCCGCCTGAATCACCTTGCGAAAGCCTGCTGCCTTCAAGGCCGGTTCGGCCGCAGCCTCCAGCCGGTCTTGCAAGGCGGCCTGCGCCTGTTGCGAGGGCAGGCGCTCAAACACATACGCGCCCGGCACGCGGCCTTGCGGCCAGCTGCCATAGCTGGACACCTGGCTCACCACGTTCGGGCTGCCGGCGCAACCAGCCAACCACAGCGCACTCAGACACCACAGGGCCAGCAGCCAGCGTCGCATGTCACACCGCCTTTCGGATCGGGATGGCCGACAGGGACACGGTGGTCTCGGCCGGCAGTTCAGGGCTCACATCACCGCAACCATCGTCCTCGTCGAACGCGATGTCGCCGCCCGGCATGGGCTTGCCGGTGGCCTGGATCGTCGTGAACGGGTAGAGCGTGCGGTCCATCAGGTGCGAGGGAACGATGTTCGACAGCGCGGTGAACATGTTGTCCACGCGACCGGGGAACTTGCGGTCCCACTCGTTGATCATCTCGCGCATCTGCTGACGCTGCAAGCCTTCCTGGCTGCCGCACAGGTTGCACGGGATGATGGGGAACTCACGGTGCTCGGCGTACTTCGCCAGGTCCTGCTCACGGCAGTAGGCCATCGGGCGGATCACCACGTGTTCGCCGTTGTCGGTCACCAGCTTCGGGGGCATGCCCTTGAGCTTGGAGCCGAAGAACATGTTCATGAACAAGGTCTGCAGCATGTCGTCGCGGTGGTGACCCAGGGCGATCTTGGTGCAACCCAGCTCGGTGGCCACGCGGTACAGGATGCCGCGACGCAGGCGCGAGCACAGCGAGCAGGTCGTCTTGCCCTCTGGCACCACGCGCTTGACCACGCTGTAGGTGTCCTGCTCTTCAATGCGGAAGGGCACGTCCACTTTGGTCAGGTAGTCGGGCAGTACGTGCTCGGGGAAACCGGGCTGCTTCTGGTCGAGGTTGACGGCCACGATCTCAAATTTGATGGGTGCCCGCTTTTGCAGGTTCATCAAAACGTCGAGCATGGCGTAGCTGTCCTTGCCGCCCGACATGCACACCATCACCTTGTCACCGTCTTCGATCATGTTGAAGTCGGCAATGGCCTGGCCTACTTCGCGGTGCAGACGCTTGCTGAGCTTGTTGCGCTCGAACGCTTCTTTTTTCAGGCGGGCGGTTTCGGCCGGATCTGACGATTCGACCCCTGAGGTCAGTTCAGCTTCACTCGGCAAGATGATTTCAGACATGGCGCAGACAGTTTGGGACACAACATGCCATTTTCGCCGATCTCGCGCAATCAGCCAAATCAGGAGGTCGAGGACTGCGTCAAAGACGCCTCCGCAGTGCGCGCTGCCTCGGTTTTGGTCAACACCACCTCGGTGCCAAGGCCAGGTGTCGAGTGAATCTTCAACTCAGCCTGCAAGGCACACGCGCGTCGATGCATGTTGTCCATGCCTCGGCCGCCTCGCTGATCAGAATTGGTCATCCCCACTCCGTTGTCCCTCACGCGCACGCGCACGCCATCAGCCAAAGCCTCCACCTGTAGCAGCACCTGGGTGGCATGCCCATGTCGAACCGCATTGGTGATGGCTTCTTGAACAATGCGCAACAAGTGCAACGCACGTGGAGCATCCAGCCAGGGCTGCGGCGGCACGTCACCCACGACGCTCCAGTCAAGTTGCACACCCGTGGCACTCAGGCGGGGGGCCACCCGAAACCGCAAGCTGCCCAGCAACAGGACCGGATCGCGATCATCCAGGTTGCTCATCGAATCAATGGCGACACGCAAGTCGTCCAGGCAGTCCTGGATGGTATCGGCCAGGGCCATGCGTCCCATCCCATCGGCACGCGCCATGCGCAGCGCAGTGAGCAGGTGCAGACCCAATCCGTCATGAAGATCGCTGACGAGGCGCTCACGCTCCTGCGACAGCACCTGGGCGCGCTCGGACGCCACCAGTTGCTCGAAGTTCTTTTCCAGCTGCGCGCGCTGGATGTCAACCTGCTCCTGCAGGTTGCGGGACAAGCGTTCCGACTGCTGCAGGGCCTCCCAGTAGCGCTGCGTCCAGACCAGGGTGATGGACAGGAACAAGGGCACCGCTGCATATTGACGCAAGAACAGCCCGCCAAGCGTCTTGTGATCATTGGCCAATTGCAGGTCACTGATCATCAAGGCGATGTACACCAGCCCCGCCACGGCCACCGATCCCACCGACGCCGAGCGTGCCCGAACAGCCGCACTCAACAGATGCCATTGGCTCCACAGCGTCAGGGCCAGGGAGCCGACCCCGATGGGCTTGAACAGCCGCCGTATGTCGGCCGTGTCGCCGGGCACAGCCAGGAGCAGCAGGCTCAAGCCCACATAAGCCAGCGGCAAGGCAAGCTGCCACCGAGGCAAAGGCCCCTTGCGCAGCACCCACCGACTGTATTCAAGGGTGAACAGGGCAAACAGTCCCACAAAGATGACGGCCCCCACCAGCGACCACTGGTTCCACATCCGGTTGTCCCAGGTGGTGGACCAGGGGCTCTGCACCAGCACAAAATTGAGGTTGCGCACGCCCCAGACCAGGGCACCCACGGTAAACCACGCGAACATCGTGTTGCGGGGCGAGCGCACCCACAGCACCGCCCCATAAACACCCATGCTGAGGACGATCACCGAGGTGATGAGGGTGCCCGTGTTCTGCCAGAAATGGCGCTGCGACCAGGAGGCCTGCAGCACCTGCGCATCACCCACATGAATGGCTCCCAGGCCACTGCGGTACTGGCGATAGCCCATGAGCAGCACCTGCAGTTCATTGGTCTGCCCAGCGGGCTTGAGCAGCGCTGGCGGCAGGTGAAAGATCAGTGGGGTGTAAAAGTGCCGGGTCACAGGTTCCTGCATGCGCCCCTGAACCCCGAGATCCTGTCCGTTGACGCTCACCCGCGCATTCATGCTGGCATAAGGCAGGTACACCAGCTGCGGGCCAGACAGTCGATCAGGGGAGACAAAACGCAAGCGGTACCAGGCATAGCCCTGATAGTCGGGGCGACGGGTGTCCCACACATCCGGCAAGCTCATGGCTTGCCAGGCTGCCGCTGGGGCAGGTGCGTCCTGCGGGTAGGTCGCACCCGCCAGGAGCACCTCGCCCTGAATGAGGGTCTGCACACCCGCCCCGGTCGGTTCCGGCAACTGGCAGCCGCCCAAACCCAGCAAGGTCCACACCCACACCAGCAGGAGCAGACAGCGCCGAACCATCAGCGCAGGGGCGGCCGCCCCTGGGCCGCCTGAATCTGGTTGTACTCATAGACGGCCTCGCTGCGCGAGTTGACCGACAACTTCTGATAAATGCGTTTGACGTAAGTGCGCACTGTGTTGGCCGACACGCCCAGCATGTCAGCCCCTTCCTGGTAACTGAACCCCTTGGCGATGAAGGTCAACACCTCCAACTCACGCGCCGTCAAGCTGTTGGCAGTGGCGTCCTGGATGGCTGGCGTTGCGTCGGCCACCACATCCACCGTGGGTGCGCGATGACGACGGATCAGTGTGCGGGCAATTTGTGGACTGAGGGGAGATCCCCCGTCACGCAGGTGCT
Organism: Aquabacterium sp.; assembly: GCA_017994835.1. Classification (GTDB taxonomy): domain Bacteria; phylum Pseudomonadota; class Gammaproteobacteria; order Burkholderiales; family Burkholderiaceae_C; genus Aquabacterium. Next base: position 4,727 of record JAGOKC010000080.1, read on the forward strand.
GCAGTTGCTCGCCCAGATTGTCAAAGCTGGAGTCCTTGAGAAGGTAGCCGCTGGCACCCGCTTCGATGGCCGCCACCACATGGGCCTCATCCCCAAAAATGCTGATCACCAGAACTTCGCACTGCGGGTGCAATTGCACTGCGCAGGCAATCACTTCGGTGCCGGGACCGTCAGGCAAGCCCAGATCGGTCAGCACGATATCGGGGCGTTGTGTCTGAAGCCATGCCTTCGCTTCGCTCACCGTGGTGCGGCAATGCACCTGCACATCCGGTATGCACAGCAAAGCAGACGCCAACCAGTTCTGCGTGGTCACGTCGTCTTCAACGATGAGGATCTGCTCGGGAAGAGTTGCCTTCATGGCGCTCAAGTCTAGGGGGTGAATGCGTCACCCCTTGCCTCGCCCCCTTGAGTCTGGATCACATTTTTGTGTGACACGCCCGGCAGCAGAAGTCACTCACAGTTACCAAGAACAGTTCACACCAAGGAGTTGACACATGACCGGCAGGCAGGCAATTGAACGAACCCACTGGATCTGGATGGCCGCGCTGTGCGCCGGGCTATCAGCCTGCGGCGGTGGCAGCAGTGGCAGCGTCGGCAACACGCCCGCTGCCAGCACGGCCTTGGCGGTGACACCTTCCTTGGGACGCGTGCTCAATGCAACGATCGAGGCTCGATGTCTGGCAACAGGGGCCGTCCTCGGTAACACCACGACCGATCCATCCGGTCTGATCAACCTCACACTGAGTGGCACATGCAGCAGTCCGGTTCTGGTGGCATTGCTGGCCAACGGTGGCACGACCTATTTTGACGAACAGCTGGGGGCCTCAACCACACTGCCTGCGGGTTCCACGCTGCGGGCCATTCTTCCCACGTTCACAGCGGGTGCCCCGCTGAGTCTGGCCATCACGCCACTCACCGAAATCGCCACCCGACAGGCGATTGCATCGGCCGGCGGCAGCGAGACCGCTGTCACGGCCACCCAAGCCAGCACGGCCAACGCCGGCGTGGTTCAGCAGATTTTTGGCTCGGGTGTGAGCTTCGACATCCTGACGCCCCCCACCATCATTGACGCCAGCACGGCCAGCGCCAGCCTTGGGACAACCGAGGCAGACCGCCATGCCTTGTACCTGGCTGCGCTCGCCAATCTGGGCAGTGGCAGCAGACCCGCCTGGGCCGTGACCGAAACACTGGCCAGTGACCTGGCCGACGGCAACATGGACGGCGGCACCAGCACAGACTTCACCTACACCAGCGGCAACTACGCCACCTTGCGGGATGCGGCCATTGATGCGGCAGCACAAGACTATGCCAACAGCGAGCTCCAAACCGAACTGGGCGTCGCACCCACAGTGCCGGTGGACGTCACCAGCCTCAGCGCCACCTCAGGTGCTGTCAACGATCAAATCACCATCAACGGCACCGGTTTTGACAGTGACCCCTTCCACCTGGAAGTGAAATTCAGCACCAACGTGGCGGCCGAAATCGTGAGTGCCAGCGGCACACAGATCGTGGTCAAGGTGCCTACCGGAGCCATCACAGGCCCGATCAGCATCAAAAACATCATCAGCAACACCAGTGATACCAGCGGCAGCTTCACCGTCACGGGCGGCGTGAGCACGCCCACAACGTGGACCTTGCGCAATTCACCCTCGGCCTACCTGTTCAACAGCGTCGCCCACGGCAATGGCACTTTTGTCGCTGTGGGTGCGGGCAAGACCATCATGACCTCCAGCAATGGCGTGTCGTGGACCACGCAAACCGGTGCAGACGCCAACTACTTTGCCGGCAACGCCATCACCTGGGATGGCAGCCAGTTCATCATGGTGGGCGACAGCAGCAATCTGAGCAGTTATGCCCCCCTGATTGCCACGTCCGGTGACGGGACAAGCTGGACACGTCGGACCTGGACACACAGTGGCGCAACACAGCTGACTGACGTGACAGGCAACACCAACCGCCTGACTGCGGTGGGACTGGGGGCCACAGTCATCACCTCCACCGACCACGGCGCGACCTGGAGCACTGAAAGCACCCCGTCTGGCGCTGTCACGGACCTCTATGGCGTGACCGACAACGGCAGCACCCGCATCGCCGTCGGGCGCAACGACGCAAGCCAAGGTGTCGTCCTGATCAACACAGGCAGTGGCTGGAGCAAGGTGAACAGTTACAGCAGCTTCATCCCCCGAGACGTGATCTGGACGGGTAGCCAATTTGTCGCCGTTGGCGCTTCGTCGATCAATTACGGTGCCGACTCGGTGGTGATGTATTCAAGTGACGGCACCAGCTGGACGCAGGTCAACCTGCCGACGACGGCGGCACCGACTGGCTACACCCTGCGTGATGTCATCTGGACTGGCAGCACCTTGTACGCCGTGGGAGACGACAGCAACAAGAGTCGCGTCATCGTCTCATCGGTCAACGCCATCGACTGGACACAGGTCCATCAATCCACCAACACGTCCGGCAACGGCAGCCTCGAAGGCATCGCTGCTTCCAGCAGCGTCGTGGTAACAGTGGGCGGCACGAAGTCCGTGACCCTGCCCTGAACTTCACTTGACAAACACGAGACTCATGATGAAACACTTCATTCTTTCAAGATCTGCTCTGGCGACGACCATGTCGCTGGCCTTGTCCCTCGTTGCATGCGGCGGCGGTGGCGATGCAGCCCCGTCCACGCCGCACCTGACTGGGACGGCCGCCGTTGGTGCCGCCCTGGCTGGTGCCAACGTGACCGCACGCTGCGCGGCGGGCCCCGACATCACAGGTACCACGGGCAGCGATGGTGAATTTGACCTGTCCTTGGCGAGCGGCCAGGCGCTGCCCTGCATGGTTCGCGTGACCGGCGGCTCACCCGCCGTGACACTTCACAGTCTGGCGACGGCAAGTGGCCGCATCAACATCACGCCCTTGACGGAGCTCATCGTGGCACGTGCAGCCGGGCAGATGCCAGCGTCCTTGTTTGAACCCTTTTCGATCAATCAGGTTGAACAGACGGCTGATGGACTGCCCCTTGCCATCACGGCCGTGGGTGACGATCTGGTTGAAGCAGGTTTGAACAGACCCGGCATCAACCCGATGACGGGCGTGTTTGTTGTAGGGGATCCTGAGGATCAGATTCTGGATGCCCTGGGCGTCCGACTGGAGGAAAACGAAACCTCCCTTGAGACCCTGGTTGAACAAAGCGCACAAGGCAGTCTGACAGGGCTGGCAGAGCCGGAGCCGGAGCCAGATCCAGGATCCGGCGGCGGCACGGGTGGTGGAACAGGCACCAGCGCCTTGTTCGGACGCAACAAGATGCCAGCCGATGTGACCTTGCTGCAAGGCCTGTCGGGCACCGTGAAGAACTATGGTTCCGCTGAGCCCGTGGGCACCGATTGCAGCTACAGCTACGCCAACGGAACGCTGACCGTCAGCGCCGGCAGCACCACCATCAGCGCCACCTTCAACGGCGACGCTGAAGACCGGGTCAATGCCCTGACCGGGGAGCAAGCCAGGCTGCAAGCTGCCGATGGTGCCGTCAGCAACGGTGCCCCCAGCGGTCCCGGAGGCAGCATCGTGAAATTTGACTTCACGGTGATGGGCGGCGGCAGCCCCCGCCTGTACGAAATTGCGGCCACCGCCAATGTGGGTGGCACCGTCAAAGGCCTGGTCTGCCGAGCGCCAAGCAGTCAGATCGCCACCACCATCCCGCTGGAGAACTTCACGCGCTCAACCGGCACCATCAACCTGATTGGCACCTACGCCACCACCTGGGTAGATCTCAACCTCACCAACATCACTGCCTTCGTGGGCACCCACGCCGGTCTGGCCACCGGCGGCGGCTACTACCGCACCTGCACGCCGACGGCCGTGGGCAATGGCTGCGTGGCCAGCAACCTGTCCAGCAAGGCCTGCTCGGTCGAGGTTCGAACCGATGGCACCGTGGTGCTGACGGTCAATGGGAAATCACCCACCCGCCCCCTGACCCTCAACGGCCGCACCCTGGATGCCGACATCGCCATCGCCCTGATCTCACCCGGCGATGCCACCACCCAGGAGTTCGTCAAAGGCTACAAGCTGAACTTGCCCACAGGCGGATTCAGCGGCTCGGATGGCCACATCCGCTGGGTGGATGCCAGCTTCTATGAAGGGCCCTACGAGGTGACGTTCAGCGAAGTGGGCCCTGCCGGCACCGGCGATCGGGTGGAGTACGCCTGCTTCTTCAAGCACTGATCACCACTGACCGGCTTCCATGTGGATCGCGACTTCGCAATCATCAAAGATTTCGAGTTTCGCGATCTTCACCCGCACACCCTGCACACCGGGCAGGTCCATCAGTCGCTTGCACAGCTTGCCAATGAGCGTTTCGAGCAGGTTGACGTGGTGGGCCGTGCACTCCTCGATGATGATGGTTCGCACGCGGCGGTAGTCCAGCACGTGCATCAGGTCATCGTCGCTGGGCAGCAGGGGCTGGCTGCCCATGTTCAGCTCGGCGTCCACCATGATCGGCTGCGGCGCGGTCTTTTCATGATCGAGCACGCCCAGGTTGGCGTCGAAACGCAAGCCGGTCAGGTTCAGGGTCTGGTTGCCTTTGGTCAGGGACATGTCTCTCACATCATGGAAAAGTCGCGCTCAAAGCGCTGAAGGTGCTGGCCGCCATCGACGAGCAGCGTCGTGCCCGTCATCGAGCGGTTGCCCAGGGCAAAGGCGACCGTGGCCGCCACGTCCTCGGGGGTGGACGAGCGCCCCAGCGGCGACAGCGCGTGCGCCTGTTCAAAAGCCTCGCCTTGCAGCCAGTCGCTGGTCAGCGTGAGGCCGGGGGCCACGCCCACCACGCGCACCTGCGGGGCCAGGGCCAGCGCCAGCAAGGTGGTGGCCGACTCCAGTGCCGCTTTGGACAGGGTGTAGCTGAGGAAGTCCGGGTTGGGGTTCCACAGCTTCTGGTCCAGCAGGTTGACGACCGCGCCTTGCGCGCCGCGCTGCGTCACATGCTCGGCCAGGCACTGCGCCAGCACGATGGCCGGGGCCGTGTTGGCACGCAGGTGGCACTCCAGCATGGCGTAGCTGAAGGTGGCGGCGGTGTCGTATTCAAAGGTCGAGGCGCTGTTCACCACGGCATCGAGCTGGCCCAGCGCGGCCACGGCCTGCACGGGAAGCGCCCGCGTCGCCGCCTCGTCCGACAGATCGGCGCTCAGCACCACAGCCTGCCGGCCCAGGGAACGGATCTCGTCGGCCGTGGCGTCGGCCTCGGTGCGCGAAGCGCGGCAATGCACGGCCACGTCCCAGCCTTGCTGGGCCAGGGTCAGGGCAATGTGGCGACCCAGGCGCTTGCCGGCACCGGTCACCAGGGCCACGCGGCGCACACCTGCGGCAGCGGTGCCGGCGGCGGAGGCGGCAGCCAGGGGCTGCGGCAAGGTCACAGACGAATCAGGCATGGGTGTTTTTACAATGGGGCATGAACCGCCCGACGACAACGGACCACAGTGTAGTGGCCGCCCCCCTGAACGGTCACCCGCTGGCCGACCTGATTGCGCACGAAATCCGCGAACGTGGCGGCTGGATGCGCTTTGAACGCTTCATGGAACTGGCCCTGTATGCGCCGGGGCTGGGCTACTACAGCGGTGGCCGCCGCGTGA
>JAGOKC010000081.1 GCA_017994835.1 Aquabacterium sp.
CGGCTACCCCATGCTGACGCGCGGCAACGCCAACACCATCCTGGCGCACGGCACCCCCCAGCAAGTCGAGGTGTTTGCCAAGCCGGGCCTGGAGGGCCGCACCTTCGGCACCATGTGCCTGAGCGAGCCGCAGGCCGGCTCCAGCCTGTCCGACATCGCCACCAAGGCCGTGCCCGACACGGGCAGCGAAGCCCACGGCGCTGCGCCCTGGCAGCAAGACCCGCTGGGCCCGCGCTTTCGCCTCAAGGGCAACAAGATGTGGATCTCGGGCGGTGAGCACGAGATGGGCGAGAACATCGTCCACCTGGTGCTGGCCAAGATCCCGGGCGAAGACGGCAAGACCATCCCCGGTGTCAGAGGCATTTCGCTGTTCATCGTGCCGCGCAAGCTGGTGCAGGCCGACGGCACCATCACCGACCAACGCAACGACGTCTCGCTGGCGGGCCTGAACCACAAGTGCGGCTACCGCGGCACCGTCAACACCCTGCTGAACTTTGGCGAAGGCAAGTTCCCGGTGCACGGCCAGCCCGGTGCGGTCGGCTACCTCATCGGCAAGCCCGGTGAAGGTCTCAAGTGCATGTTCACGCTGATGAACGAGGCCCGCATTGGCGTGGGCCTGGGCGCGACCATGCTGGGCTATGCCGGCTATGAGGCTTCGCTGGCCTATGCCAAGGACCGTCCGCAAGGCCGCGCCATGACGGCTGCTGGCAAGGACGCCAGCAGTCCGCAAATCCCCATCATCCAGCACAGCGACGTCAAGCGCATGCTGATGATGCAAAAGAGCGTGGTCGAGGGCGGCCTGGCCCTGGGCCTGCTGTGCGCGCAGCTGGTGGACGACGAGCAAACCGGCACCGAAGCCGAAGCCGAGAAGGCCCACCTGCTGCTGGAGCTGCTGACCCCGATCGCCAAGAGCTGGCCCAGCGAATGGGCGCTGGAGGCCAACAGCCAGGCCATCCAGGTGCTGGGCGGTGCGGGCTACACGCGCGACTTCCCCGTCGAACAATACTGGCGCGACAACCGCCTCAACATGATCCACGAGGGCACCCACGGCATCCAGGGCATGGACCTGCTGGGCCGCAAGGTGGTGATGAATGGCGGCAAGGCGCTGGCCGTGCTGGCCGAGCGCATCAGCGAAACCATCCAGAAGGCCGGCCACACCGAAGGGCTGGCGCAGCACGCCAAGGCGCTGGGCACCGCGCTGCAAAAGGTGGGTGCCGCCACCCAGGCGGCATGGTCCACCGGCGTGCCCGAAGAGGCGCTGGCCAATGCCACGCCCTACCTGCAGGCCTTTGGCCACACCGTGCTGGCCTGGATCTGGCTGGAGCTGGCCATCGCGGCGCAGGCCGCCCAGGCCAAGGGCACATGGGACCATGGGCCTCTGGGCACCGGTTTCCTGCAGGGCAAGCGCGCGGCGGCAGACTACTTCTTTGCTTACGAGCTGCCCAAGATCGATGCGTGGCTGGGCGTGGTCTCGCGCCGTGACCTGACCTGTGCCCAGGCCCAGGCCGACTGGTTCTGAGTCCCCCCGATCACCCCTCACGCACCCCATTTCATCTCTTGCTGAAAGACACCTCATGAGCGAAGCACGCACCATTCAGAATCTGTTCGACCTCACGGGCAAAAAGGCCCTCATCACTGGCGGCTCGCGTGGCCTGGGCCTGCAGATGGCGCAGGCACTCGGTGAGGCCGGGGCCAAGGTGGTGATCAGCTCGCGCAAAGCGGCTGACCTGGAGCAGGCCGTCATGGCCCTGCAAGACCGTGGCATCGACGCCCGCTGGATTGCCGCCGATGCGGGCAAGCCCGAGGACATCCAGCGCCTGGCCGACGAAACCCTGGAGCGCGTGGGCGACGTCGATATCCTCGTCAACAACGCCGGTGCCACCTGGGGTGCCCCGGCGCAGGACCACCCGCTCGAAGCCTGGGACAAGGTGATGAATCTCAATGTGCGCGGCTACTTCCTGCTGTCGCAGGCCATTGCCAAGGCCAGCATGATTCCGCGCAAGCAGGGCCGCATCATCAACGTCGCTTCCATTGCCGGTCTGGGTGGCAACCATCCTTTCATGCAGACCCTGGCCTACAACACCAGCAAGGGCGCGGTGATCAACTTCACCCGTGCGCTGGCGTGCGAGTGGGGCCACCTGGGCATCCGCGTCAACGCCATCGCGCCGGGCTTCTTCCCCAGCAAGATGACGGCGGGTACCCTCGCTGCCGTGGGCGAGGAGCAACTGGCTGCGCACGCCCCCCTGCTGCGCCTGGGTGACGACGAAGACCTCAAGGGCGTCACCCTGCTGTTTGCTTCCGATGCGGGCAAACACATCACCGGCCAGATCCTGGCGGTGGACGGTGGCGTCAGCGCCTTGGTGGGCTGAGCTGGAGCGTATCTCAGACTCATTTCATGAGCCACACCCGCAAAACCCCAGTTCCGATTGATGCGACATCCACCCAAGAAAGAACCGTCCCATGAGCCAAGTCAACGAACAGATCCTGCTGGTCTCGCGGCCCCAAGGCGAAGCCAGTGTCGAGAACTTCAAGCTGGTGACCTCATCCCTGTCCACGGCCGACCAACTGGCGGACGGACAGGTGCTGGTGCGCCACCACTACCTCTCGCTCGACCCCTACATGCGCGGCCGCATGAACGACAGCAAGAGCTATGCCGAACCCCAGCCACTCAACAGCGTGATGCTGGGCGGCACAGTGGGCGAGGTGCTGATCAGCAAGCACCCCAAGTTTGCGATGGGCGACAAGGTGCTGTGCATGGGTGGCTGGCAAACCCACAGCGTCATCGACGCCACCCAGCGCGGCGCGCTCACCAAGGTGGACACGACCCATATTCCCCTGTCGGCCTATCTGGGGTCGGTGGGCATGCCGGGCGTGACCGCGTGGTACGGACTGGTCAAGATCATCGCGCCCAAGGCCGGTGAAACCGTCGTGGTGAGCGCGGCCAGCGGTGCCGTGGGCAGCGTGGTGGGCCAACTGGCCAAGGCGCGCGGCTGCCGCGTGGTGGGCGTGGCCGGCGGGGTCGACAAGTGCGACTACGTGGTCAAGGAGCTGGGCTTTGACGCCTGCGTGGACTACAAAGCCAACCCCGACCCCAAGAGCTTTTACAAGGCATTGAAAGAGGCGACACCCAACGGCATCGACGGCTACTTTGAAAACGTGGGCGGCATGATTCTGGACACGGTGCTGCTGCGCATGAACGCGTTTGGCCGCATCGCCATGTGCGGCATGATTGCTGGCTACAACGGTGAACCCACGCCCATGCAGAACCCCGCCCTGATCCTGGTCAACCGCCTCAAGATTGAGGGGTTTATTGTGAGCGAGCACCCCGAAGTGTGGCCCGATGCCGTGCAGGAACTGGGCACCATGGTGGCTACCGGAAAAATGAAATTCCGCGAATCGGTCGCACAAGGCATGGCCAGCGCACCCGAGGCCTTCCTCGGTTTGCTCAAGGGCAGGAATTTCGGCAAACAACTCGTCAAACTGATCTGATCGTTCACACAGGAGCACACAGCATGCCTCAACTCAAACTGCAACCAGGCCAGACGGTCGTGATCACTGGCGCGGCCAGTGGATTCGGGCTGGAACTGGCCCGTCTGGGCGCACAAAAGGGTCTCAACCTCGTGCTCACCGATGTGCAGCAGGAAGCACTCGACAAGGTGGTGGGCGAACTGACCGCTGCGGGTGCCAAAGTGGCCGCCTTGCGCGGTGACGTCTCGCGCGCTGAAGACATCCAGGCGCTCGCTGACCTGTGCATGGAACGCTTTGGTGTGCCTCACATCGTCATCAACAACGCAGGCGTCGCCTATGGCGGTCTGATCTGGGAAGCCGGCCCGCGTGATTGGGAATGGGTGCTCGGCGTGAACCTCTGGGGCGTCATCCACGGGGTGCGCGTTTTCACGCCGCTGATGTTGGCCGAAGCCCGCAAGAATCCTGAATACCGGGGGCACGTGGTGAACGTGGCCTCCATGGCCGGTTTGCTCAACTCGCCCAATCTGGGCGTGTACAACGTCAGCAAGCATGCGGTGGTCAGCCTGTCAGAGACCCTGTACCAAGACCTGGCCCTGGTGACCGAGCAGGTGCACGCCTCGGTGCTGTGTCCGTACTTTGTGCCCACCAGCATTCACATGTCACACCGCAATCGGCCGGCCGAACTGCGTACCGATGCCAAACCTACCGCCAGCCAGATCATCGGGCAGGCCATGAGCACCAAGGCCGTGACCTCGGGCAAGGTCACCGCCACCGACACCGCCAACCTGGTGTACCAGGCCGTTGAGGCGGGCACGTTCTACGTTTACACCCACCCCACAGCCTTGCAGATGGTGCAGACCCGTCTGGAAGATGTCATGCAGGGCCGCAACCCGACCGACCCGTTTGCGGGCAAGCCGGAAATCGGGGCGCAGCTCAAAACATCCTTGCGCGAGGCCCTCGCCAAAGAGGACAACTGATCAGTTGCTGCGGGCGTCCTGCTCGCGGTGACGTGACAGGACGACCCCACGATCTGCAAAACGCTTGACCAACTGCTCCACGCAGTAAACGGAGCGGTGCTGGCCGCCGGTGCAGCCCATCGCCACGGTCACGTAGCTGCGCTGATCGCTTTCCAGCGTGGGCAACCAGCGCAACAAGAAAGCCTCGATCTGCGCCAGCAGCTCGGCCGATTCAGGTTGGGCGTGCAGGTAGTCGATCACAGGCTGATCGCGTCCGGTCAGCGGCTTGAGTTCCTTCAGGTAGAAGGGATTGGGCAGCATCCGCACATCGAAGACGAAGTCTGCGTCCATCGGCACACCGTGCTTGTAGGCAAACGACTCGAACACCAGGGTCAGCGCCGAGGGTTCCGCGTCCACGATGTGGCGTACCCAGGTACGCAATTGCGCCGGGCGCAGCAAGCTGGTGTCGATCACGGTCGAGACTTCGCGCAGCGGGGCCAACAACTCGCGCTCCATGCCGATGGTGTCAAGCAAGGCGTGGGTGGCATCGTCTGCGCCAAACGGGTCCAGGTCACTGGCGCGGCGGCGTGGCGCATCGGCAGGGGGATGGGGCCGCAGTTTCAGCAGGGGATGGGGCCGACGTGTTTCAGAGAAACGGCGCACCAGCGTGTCGGTGCTGGCATCCAGAAACACCGAACGCACCATCAAACCCTCATGCCGCAAGGTGTCTAGCACCGCCTTGAGGTGCGGCAGGGAGTGCACGCTGCGCACGTCCATCGCCACCGCAACACGACGCTTCAATTCGGGCGGACGCTGTAACTCCAGGTCCACCAGGCCGCGCAGCAATTCGGGTGGCAGGTTGTCCACGCAAAAGTAGCCTGCGTCTTCCAGCGCATTGAGCGCCACGGATTTGCCCGAGCCGGAAATGCCCGTCAGCAACACAATGTCGAGCTTGCTCATGCGGTCTCCTTGCGGCGTCGGGGTGATTTGCCTGCTGCAGCAGGTGCGGCATCGTGGGCTTGTGCATCAGCAGCGGCGAGCATGGTTTGCGCATGGGCGCGGCTGGTCTCGGTGATCTGGCCGCCCAGCATGCGGGCGATTTCGGTGGTGCGTTCGTCATCGCGCACCTCGCGGATGTCGCTGGTGGTCTGGCCCTCATGCACCGCTTTGGCCACCACCAGATGCTGGTGCGCACACGCGGCGACCTGGGCCAGGTGGGTCACGGCCAGCACCTGACGGTCGCCGCCCAGGCGCTGCATCAGGCGGCCCACGGTGTCGGCCACCGCACCGCCCACGCCCGAATCGATCTCGTCGAAGATGAGGGTGCCGACCTGGCTGCGCTCGTCGCTGCGCTGCGAGGTGGTGACCGCAATGGCCAGGGCCAGGCGCGACAGTTCACCGCCCGAGGCCACTTTGCCCAAGGGACGAGGCGTGCTGCCGGCGTGACCCGCCACCAGAAACTCGATGTTCTCCAGGCCAAACGCCTGGGGCTCACTTTGCGCGGTGAGAGCCACCTCGAAACGGCCGCCCTTCATGCCCAGTTCCTGCATGGCCTCGGTTACGGCGTGCGACAGCGCCGGGGCTGCCGTGCTGCGCTGGCGGCTCACGGCTTGTGCCACCTTCTGCCAAGCCTGGTGAGCGGCTTGGGCGTCGCGCTCCAGCTTGTCCAGATCGCTCGCAGCGTCCAGCTTGGCCAACTCGTCGCGCCAGCTTTGCAGCAGCTCCGGCAGTTCGGGGGCCGCGCGGCGGTAGCGGCGTGCCAGGCTCATCCACATCGACATGCGGCCATCCAGTTCGGCCAGCCGATCGGGGTCGAGCTCGGTGTGGTGCAAGGCACTGTTGAGGCTGCGGGCGGCATCCTGCAGTTGCGCCTGGGCCTCGCGCAGCACCTCCAGGGCGTTGCCCAGGTGCGGCTCCACCGAGGCCACGTCTTCCAGCGCGTCGATGGCGCGGGCCGTCAGGCTCTCGGCGCTGTCATCGGCCTCGGACACGGCGTCCAGCGCCCTACGGGCGGCATCCAGGATGGCCTGGCCGTGGCTCAGACGGCTGTGCTCGGTGTTGAGCGTGTCCCACTCGTCGGCCTGCGGGTTGAGCTTGTCCAGCTCGCCAATCTGCCACTGCAGGCGCTCGCGTTCGCGCTCCAGGTCGGCCTGCTGCCCACGGGCCTCGTCCAGACGGCGGGCGGCTTCGCGGCGGGCCACCCAGGCGGCTTGCAGCGTGGGGGTGTCCACGCCAGCTTGTGCATCCACCAGTGCGCGCACGGCGTCGGCACGGGTGAGGCTTTGCCAGGCGTGCTGGCCGTGGATATCGACCAGGTGCTCGCCCAGCTCGCGCAGTTGCGTGGCGGTGGCGGGCGAGCCGTTGATCCAGGCGCGGCTCTTGCCTTGCGCGTCCACCACACGGCGCAGCAGCAGCGGGGTGCCAGGTTCGAGGTTGTCGAACCCAGCCTCTTCCAGCCAGGGTGTCAGCAGGGTGGCCAGTTGCGCCGAGGGTTCGAACTCGGCGGTGATGTCGGCACGCGCCGCGCCCTCGCGCACCACCCCGGCATCGCCCCGGCTGCCCAAGGCCAGCTGCAAGGCGTCGATCAGGATGGACTTGCCCGCGCCGGTTTCGCCTGTCAGCGCGGTGAAGCCGCCGCTCAGGTCCACTTCCAGACTGGTCACGATGACGAAATCACGCAGGGTCAGGCGACGCAGCATGGTGTTAACTCACTCCTTCATTCCAGCGCAGTTTGCGGCGCAAGGTCGCGTAGTAGTTCCAGCCCTTGGGGTGCAGAAAGCGCACATGGTGATCCGAGCGGCGCACTGTCACGCGGTCGCCGTGCAACAGGCTGGTCAGGCTTTGCATGTCGAAATTCATGCCCGCATCCTTGCCCGCCACGATCTCGATGGTGATGGTGACATTGTCTGACACCACCAGCGGCCGGTTGGACAGGGTGTGCGAGGCAATCGGCACGATCACCCAGCCACCCAGCGCCGGGTGCATGATCGGGCCACCCGCCGACATCGCGTAGGCCGTCGAACCCGTGGGCGAGGACACCAGCAGGCCATCGGCACGGTAGTTGGCAACGAACTGACCGTCGATCTCGGCACGCAGCTCGACCATGCTGGCGGTCGCACCCCGGCTGACCAACACCTCGTTGATGGCAAAACCGTCGTAGATGGTTTCGAAGCCACCGCCCCGAATCGGGCGCAACACGGCTCCGGCCAGCATCGCGCGACAGTCTTCTTCGTATTCGCCCCGCAACATCAGCGGCAAGGTGGTGTTCACTTCCTTGAGCGCGATGTCGGTCATGAAGCCCAGGCGACCCTGGTTGATTCCGATCAGTGGAATGTTGAAAGGTGCCAGTTCGCGGGCAATGGCCAGCATGGTGCCATCGCCCCCCACCACCACCGCCACATCGCATTGGCGGCCAATTTCTCGGATGTCGAGTGCCGGATACTCCGTCATGCCGGTGTTCGAGGCGGTTTCGCTTTCCAGCGACACGTCCAGGCCAGCGCGGGCCAGCAAATGCGCCACCTCTTCCAGAATCGGACGGATGCCACGGGCTTGGTATTTGCCCACCAGGGCGGCGTGGCGAAAGTGACAAGAAGGCGTACTCGACATGCCGAGAATTACACCACAGCGAATGTGTCAAATTCGGTTATTGCCCAAGGCGTGGGGCGTCAAACACGTCGCCTGGAAACTAGAATGGGGCACCCATGCTGGATGACCGTGCCAAGATCCTGTTGAAAGCGCTGGTCGAGCGCTACATTGCCGATGGCCAACCTGTTGGCTCTCGCACGCTGTCGCGCGCGTCGGGCCTTGACCTGTCAGCGGCCACCATCCGTAACGTGATGGCCGACCTGGAAGAGCTCGGCCTCATCGTGAGCCCCCACACCTCGGCCGGCCGTGTGCCGACCCCCCGTGGTTATCGCCTGTTTGTGGACACCATGCTGACCGCCCGTCCACAGGGCATGGGTGAGTTCACCCACGAAGCACGTGGGCAATTGCAGCCTGATCAGCCGCAGCGCGTCATCGCCAACGCCGCCAACATCCTGTCGAGCTTGTCGCACTTTGTGGGCGTGGTCACGGCACCGCGCAAGGTATCGGTGTTTCGCCACATCGAGTTTTTGCGCCTGGGCGACAAGCGCGTGCTGGTCATCCTGGTTTCGCCCGACGGCGACGTGCAAAACCGCGTCATCTTCACGGCTGACGACTTCAGCCAGTCGCAACTGGTCGAGGCCAGCAACATCCTCAACGCGCATTATTCGGGTCTGACCATTGAAGAGATGCGCGAACGCCTGCGCTCTGAAGTCGATCAACTGCGCGGTGACATCGCCACCTTGATGCAGGCCGCCGTGCAAGCCGGTGGCGAGGCCCTGGCCGAAAGCAGTGACCAGCTGGTGCTGTCTGGCGAGCGCAACCTTCTGACGGTGGAAGATTTCTCGCACGACCTGGGCTCGCTGCGCCGCATGTTTGATCTGTTCGAGCAGAAAACGCAGCTCATGCGCCTGCTCGACGGCTCCAGCCGTGCCGATGGCGTGCGCATTTACATTGGTGGTGAGAGCCAGGTGGTGCCGTTTGAAGAACTGTCGGTGGTGTCGGCCCCTTACGAAATCAACGGCCAGGTGGTTGGTACGCTGGGCGTGATCGGGCCCACCCGCATGGCCTACGACCGCATGATCGAGATTGTGGACATCACCTCACGTTTGGTGAGCAACGCGCTGAGCCAGAAATGAAGCTGCTGAAACGAATGGGCCTGAGCCTGGCCGTTGTGGGCTTGTTGCTCGCGGCCAGCGCGGCGCTCATCAGCGCCCAAGACCCGCGCCTGCCTGTGCCCGAGACCCCACCTGACTTGGGCCAGAACCTGCCGTCGGTCCAACCCCCTCAAGGCCTGGCGTTTTCGATTTTGCCAACGGCGGCCTCCAACGGTGCCGCCGAGGCCTTGGTGGTGGGCGGAGGCTCATGGTTCAGCTACCGTCGGCCTGTGCAGGCAGCGGTGCTGGTGCGGCATCCAAAGGCCACCTTTTTGTTTGACACTGGTTTGGGGCGCGAGCATGCGGCCCAGTTTGCCGTCAATACCTTGCCGAACCGGATGCTGCTGGGCTATGGCGAGGTGCGGCCCGTCATCGACCAGTTGACTGCTGCAGGATGGTCGCCCGAGCGCATCCGCATGATTGTGCCTTCGCACATGCACTGGGACCACATCAGTGGTTTGGTGGACTTTCCGAATGCGGAGGTGTGGGTCCAGCCGCAAGAGCAGGCCCAGGCCGAGCATGGCGCACCCCCGGCCTTCTTGCGCTCGCAGTTTGAAACCGTGCGGCGCTGGCGTGCACTGCAGTTCACCGACGGCCCCTACATCGGCTTTGAACGCAGCCTTGACCTGTTTGACGATGGTGCCGTGGTGCTGGTGCCGCTGGCCGGTCACACGGCGGGGCACATTGGCATGTTTGTGAACCTGCCGTCGGGCAAGCGCTACTTCTTTACCGGCGACGTGACCTGGACCCTGGAAGGCATTGCCTGGCCTGCAGACCGCGCCAAGGTGCTGCGCCGCCTGATACATCTGGATCATGACGAGCCGCTGAACCAGGCCGCCATTGTTCGCCTGCACCAGATCCATCGGCGCTTCCCGCAGTTGGTGATGGTGCCCGCGCACGACGAGCACGTCATGGCAACGCTGCCGCACTTTCCGGCGTTTCAAGATTGACAGGCAACCCAGCCGTTCGCTCTACAATCGCCGCTTCCTTGTTGCGCAAGGCAGGGGGCCGTTAGCTCAGTTGGTTAGAGCAGAGGACTCATAATCCT
>JAGOKC010000151.1 GCA_017994835.1 Aquabacterium sp.
GCGGCCACTTCCTGCGCCAGAAACTGCAGGCCGATGGCCAGCCACAGCGGTGGGGCTTCGCCCAGACCGCGCACATGCATCTCGGCGGGCAGGGCGGCGATCAGAGGGGCCGCCATGCCCACATCAAAACATGCGTGACCGCTGATGAGGGTTCAGGCCGCGCCACCTCCGCCGTGCAGTTGCGGCGTCTCGTGGGCCCCCTGCGCCATGATGGGCAGCAGGTCGTCGGGCACGGCCAGGGTTTGCGGCTTGTCTTGTATGCGGTGCGCGCTGCCTGCAGGTAGCACGAGCAGGTCGCCGGTCTGGATCAAGGTGGGGGGGCAGGTTCTCGCGCATCAACCAGGCCTGGCCACTGGTGACGATGTGAAAACTCGCCAGCCCCGGTGTGGCCAGTTGCCAGGCCCAGGGCGCGGTGTTGTGGGTGGAGGCAAAGACGACACCATCAAAGTGCATGTCGTCGAGAATGAGGCTGAGGGTATCCATCTTCCCCGCAGCATGCCACGGGGGTGTGTCCAGACACCCTGGCACAAACGCCGCTTCTGTGGTGTCAAACGCCGCCATCTTGGTTTGTTTGATCGAGGTCGGGGTTTGTCCCGGTGCGCAGGTGGCGTCTGGCGATGTTCGGGCGGAGGGGTGCGGATTCCCGCGTCAGATCAATTTTCAGACACTGAAGGCATTCAACAGGAGTTGCCTGATGTCTCACGTTCAATCTGCACCGCCGCTGAACCCGGCCCCCGGTTCGTCGTGGTCCGATCCCAAGCGCTATTTGTGGCTGCTTGGCCCGGCTGTGCCGGTGATCGGGCTGGTCATGCTGGCGTTGTACTGGCAGACGCGCTCGCCGTGGGCGCTGTGGTTTGTTGTGGTGCTGGTGCACGGCATCATCCCGGCGCTGGACTGGCTGTTTGGCGAAGACGCCGCCAACCCGCCCGAGTCTGCGCTGGCCGGCCTGGTGCAAGACCGCTATTACAGCTGGGTGCTGTATGCCTTCGTGCCCCTGCAGATTGTGGCCACCGTGGGCGGTGCCTGGCTGGCGGCCACGGGCGGTTTGCCGTGGCACCATTTGCTGGGCCTGGCCATCAGCGTGGGCATGCTCAATGGCATCGCCATCAACACCGCGCACGAACTGGGCCACAAGAAGGACAAGCTCGATCGCTGGCTGGCGCGCATTTCGCTGTCGCCCACTTTCTACGGCCACTTCTTTGTGGAACACAACCGGGGGCATCACAAAAATGTGTCCACCCCGGTCGATCCGGCCAGTTCGCGCATGGGCGAATCCTTCTGGGCTTTCTGGCCGCGCACCGTGGTGGGCAGCCTGCGTTCAGCCTGGCACCTGGAGGCCGAGCGGTTGGCCCGTTCGGGCAAGAGCGTCTGGAGCCTGTCCAACGAGAATTTGCAGTCCTGGGGCATCTCGGTGGTCTTGTGGGGTGGCTTGTTGGCCGTGTTCGGCTGGATCGTTCTGCCCTTCTTGCTGATTCAGGCGGTGTACGGTTTTTCGCTGCTGGAGGTGGTGAACTATCTGGAGCACTACGGCCTGCTGCGTCGCCAGTTGCCCGATGGTCGCGTCGAGCGCTGCCTGCCCGAACATTCGTGGAACAGCAACCACATGGTGACCAACCTGTTTCTGTACCACCTGCAGCGCCACAGCGATCACCATGCCAACCCGACGCGCCACTACCAGGCCTTGCGTCACTTTGAAGAGAGCCCGCAACTGCCCGCCGGTTACGCGGCCATGATCTTGCTGGCCTACATCCCGCCGTTGTGGTTTGCCGTGATGGACAAGCGCGTGATTCGCCACTACCAGGGTGATTTGAGCCGCATCAACTGGTACGGCCCACGCCGCGAGGCTTTGATGGCCAGGTACGCCAGCCGATCTTGTGAGCTGTCAAGTTAGGGATAGGCGTTCATAACGCGCTGCATTAAGGTGGTTTCGTCAGGCAAAAACTGACATCCCAAAAGGGGGGCGCCTGTGACGGGTCTCTCACCCACCACATGACAGGAGAACGCTATGGCCTTGGGCGACGAAATTGCAAACCTCGACTTTGCGGCAATGATCGGTGGTCCCTTGAATGCGGTCATCAAGGCGCAGGCGCAGTCGGCCATCACTTCGGTGGACTTCATCAAGTCCGTCGGCTTTGACAAGGATGGCAAGGTCGAACAGGTTGCGTTTGAATACATGAAGACCGTGCCGGAGAAGGATGCACAGGGCAAGCTGACTGGCAACTACAAGGACGTCAAGCAAAAGCTGTCAGTGCCCTTGCTGACGATGCTGCCGATTCCGTTCATTCGCGTGGAGGAAACCACCATCGACTTCAACGCCAAGATCAACTCGGTGCAGGAGAGCACGACGGCGTCGTCCCATGACCTCAATACTTCTTTGGGCGTCAAGGGCGGGTGGGGGCCGGTGTCGGCCGAGCTCAAGGTGAGCTACGCCTACAAGAAGTCCACCAGCGCCACGTCCAAGACCGAGCGCACATACTCGATGGCCATCCATGTGCGCGCCGTGCAGGATGAACTGCCCGCAGGCACCGAGCGCCTGCTGTCCATCCTGGAGAACAGCATCAAGGAAACGGCAGTGGCATGATGACCTTGCACAGTGGGGAGTGGGCTGCGTCAGCGGCTGGGGAGCATGCTCATGGCTGATCTCGACCAGGTGCTGGCATCCGTGCTGGCCAGTTTGGCGAATGCATGGCGCATGGCCGATGAACAAACGTCTGTGATCGCTCAGTACTACCAGGCCAATCCGCTGCTGCAGGGCATGAC
>JAGOKC010000152.1 GCA_017994835.1 Aquabacterium sp.
CATGGGTGACAAGGTGTCCGCCAAGCAAGCCATGATCAAGTCCGGCGTGCCTTGCGTGCCCGGCTCCGAAGGCGCACTGCCGGACGACCCCAAAGAGATCATCAAGATCGCCCGCACCGTGGGCTACCCCGTGATCATCAAGGCGGCTGGCGGCGGCGGCGGTCGCGGCATGCGGGTGGTGCACACCGAAGCGGCTCTGATCCACGCGGTGCAAACCACCAAGGCAGAAGCGGGCGCAGCCTTTGGCAACCCCGAGGTGTACATGGAGAAATTCCTGGAACACCCACGCCACATCGAAATCCAGGTTCTGGCTGACCAGCACAAAAATGCGGTCTGGCTGGGCGAGCGTGACTGCTCCATGCAGCGCCGCCACCAAAAGATCATCGAAGAAGCACCTGCACCCGGCATCCCACGCCGCGCCATCGAAAAGGTGGGCGAACGCTGCGCAGCCGCTTGTAAAAAGATTGGCTACCGTGGCGCCGGCACCTTTGAGTTCCTGTACGAAAACGGCGAGTTCTACTTCATTGAAATGAACACCCGCGTGCAGGTGGAGCACCCCGTCACTGAAATGACCAGCGGCATCGACATCGTCCAGATGCAGATCCGCGTGGCCGCAGGCGAGAAGCTGCCCTTCACACAACGTCAGATCGAGTTGCGTGGGCACGCGATCGAGTGCCGTATCAACGCGGAAGACCCGGTCAAGTTCATCCCATCGCCTGGCCGCATCACGACCTGGCACGCGCCCGGCGGCCCTGGTGTGCGTGTGGACTCCCATGTCTACACCAACTACTTCGTGCCCCCTAACTACGACTCGATGATCGGCAAGATCATCGTGCACGGCGACACACGCGAACAGGCTCTGGCCCGCATGCGCACCGCCCTGTCGGAAACCGTGGTCGAAGGCATCCACACCAACATCCCGCTGCACCGCGAGCTGATGGTGGACGCCAAGTTCGTTGAAGGCGGCACGGACATCCACTACCTGGAAAACTGGATGGCAGCGCGCAAGCGCTAAGCCAAGCGTTGACCACCTAGGCAAGACATGCTGTTTGAACTCACCCTGCTGGCCAAAGAGGCCGAAGTTGAAACCCTGAGCGACGCGCTCATGGAAATCGACGCCCTGTCCGTGTCTGTCGAAGACGCCGATGCGGACACCGAGCACGAAGAAGCCCTGTGGGGCGAGCCCGGCATGCCCGTGGCCCGCGAAGCCTGGCAACGCTCGACCATCAAGAGCCTCTTCCCTTCCGAAGCAGAAGCCCTGGAAGCCGCCACATTGATCCTGGCCCAAGACTGGGCCGAGGACATCCATGTGCAAGGCATCCAGCCGGTGGACGAACAAGACTGGGTCCGCCTGACCCAGTCACAGTTCAAGCCTGTCCCGATCACCGACAGCTTCTACATCGTGCCCACCTGGCATGAGATCCCCCCTGAAGCCAAAACCGTGATGCGCCTGGACCCAGGTCTGGCATTCGGCACCGGCACCCACCCCACCACACGCATGTGCTTGAAGTGGGTTGCGCAAAACAGCGCCGCTTACCAAGGCCAACGCGTGCTGGACTACGGTTGTGGCTCGGGCATCCTGGCCATCGGCGCAGCCTTGCATGGCTCAGGCACGGTTGACGCGGTCGACATCGACCCCGCAGCGGTTGAGGCCACCAACGCCAATGCTGACGCCAATCTGGCCCATCTCAAAGATGCACAAGGCAAGATGCCCATCGTGGCGGGCTTGCCCGACCTGGTGGGTGAGGCCGAAGGCGCTTACCCCGTCGTGCTGGCCAACATCCTGGCGACACCTTTGAAGATGCTGGCTCCGCTGCTGGCGGGTCACGTGGCCCCAGGTGGCCATCTGGTGCTGGCTGGCATCCTGGCCCGTCAAGAAGACGAACTCAAGCAAGCCTACGCTGGCGTGGGCCTGCAGTTGCAAGTCGCCAACGCTGAAGACGGCTGGATTCTCATGACTGCGCAAAAACCTGCGCAAACAGTGGCATAAAAGCGGCTATGAGTCTGGCGACACGATGTACCCATTGCGGCACGATCTTCAAGATCGTGCAAGACCAATTGAAGGTCTCGGAAGGCTGGGTGCGTTGTGGTCGCTGCAACGAGATCTTCAATGCCCTGCCGGGCTTGTTCGATCTCGAGCGTGAGCCACCGCCACCCCGGCCCAAGCCTCGCACGCCTGTACCCGCCCCCACATCCAGCACGACATCACCCGATGCCGACACCAGCTCGGCCGCATCAGCCTCATCGGCCACAGCGGCGATGGCACCCGAGTCGGGCGGCGGCGTGGTCGTGGATAACGCAGACACGCCTCAGCCTGAACAGGATTGGGAAAAGACGGCCCCGATTCGCCCCAGTATGGTGGAGGCCGCTCGACAAGCCATCAGCACCCCACCGGTTGAGACCCGTGCGCCCGCTCCCACAACGGTCAATCTGCCGCCACAAGCGGAGTCTGAACCGCTGCCAGAGGCTGCACCCGCGCCTGGCATCGAAAACGATCTGCCTGAAACCCCTCCTGCTGCGGGCGAAGGCACCACTGAATTTGATCTCGACACATCCGTTCAAGGTTATGTCGACAAGCCCAGCACCGTTGTGCAGGCGGTTGAATCACTCAACCTGAGTGATAACCCACAACCTTGGCTGGGCACACCGCCTGAAAACGACGTCCCTGAGACAGACGAATCCGACGCTTTGGATTCCCGCTACCTCATGCCGTCCACGCGTGAACGCAAGAGCGCCAAACGCCGCCCACGTGG
>JAGOKC010000153.1 GCA_017994835.1 Aquabacterium sp.
CTCGACCCGCGCATCGGCCACTGGGTGGACCAGCTCTTTGCCCGCCACCCGCGCCAGAGCTGGGTGGCCGCCCTGCTGGCCTCGGTGCTGATGGCCGTGGGCTTTGCCGCCCTGTGGACGCCACCCGCCAACGTGCAAGACACCCGCAACCACCTGCTGGCCTGGCTGGCCGGTGCGCTGGTGGTGACTTATCTGGCCTACAGCCTGGCCTCGATGGTGCACCAGGCCTGGGGCGCACGCTGGGGCGGCCAGCCCGAGCAACGCGCCCGCCTGGTGGCCTGGCGTGAAGGTGCCGCCCTGGCCGGGGTGCTGCTGGCCAGCATCCTGCCGGCTTGGCTGGGTTTGCAGGCCACCAGCGTGGCCCTGGCCGTGGCGCTGGCCCTGGGTTTGTGGACCCTGCATCAGACCCTGGCGGCGCATGTGCCCGCCACCGCAACGGCAGCCCAGACCGAGTCCACCGCCTCGACAGCCGTTGCCCAAGCCACACCCTGGCGTACGCCGGCCTTTGTCGCCCTGCTGATCGTCTTCCTGCTCAACGGCACGGCCAGCGCCATGCCCGCCACCCTGCTGCCCTTCTTTGTGCGCGACACACTACAGGCCCCCACCTGGGAGCCGCTGTTTCTGGGCAGCTACTTCCTGGCTGCGGCCTTTGGCCTGCCGCTGTGGGTCAAGCTGATCCAGCGCATCGGCCTGGCCCCGGCGTGGTTGCTGGGCATGGGTCTGAGCGTGCTGGCCTTTTGCGCCGTGCCTTGGCTGGGCCCGGGCGATGCCCTGGCGTTTGAGGCCATCTGCGTGCTCACCGGCCTGTCCCTGGGGGCCGACCTGGCCATCCCCGGCGCACTGCTCACCGGCGTCATCCACCACGCGGGTCTGGGCCAGCAAAGCGAGGGCCGCTTCTTTGGCTGGTGGACGGCCGCCACCAAGCTCAACCTCGCCCTCGCCTCCGGCCTGGCCCTGCCCCTGCTGGCCTGGGTCGGCTATGAAACCGGTCGCCACACACCCGACAACCAGTTCGCCATGGCCCTGACCTACGGCCTGCTGCCCTGCGTCTTCAAGCTGCTGGCCGCCGCTGCCCTGTGGCGCGCCATGCGCCGCCACCCTGTTCTGAGAGGACAAGCATGACCCCCTCCCCACGCACGACACGCCCCCTGCGCTTCCAACGCCTCCTTGCCGCCACGCTCACGGCCCTGGCACTGAGCCCCTTGCTGAGCGGCTGTGCTGGCCCCCAGGTTCAGGACTACGCCCAGGAACAACCGGCGCTCGACCTCAAGCAGTATTTCAACGGACCCATGCAGGCCCACGGCATCTTCACCGACCGCAGCGGCAAAGTCGTCAAGCGCTTCGTGGTCAACATGCAGGCCAGCTGGAAGGGCAACGAGGGCACGCTGGACGAACGCTTCACCTACAGCGATGGCACCAAGCAGACCCGCATCTGGTACCTGACCGACCACGGCAACGGCCGCTACACCGGCCGCGCTGACGATGTGGTGGGCACCGCCGAAGGCCAGACCGCCGGCAACGCCTTCCGCTGGGCCTACACCCTGGCCCTGCCGGTGGACGGCCGCGTCTGGCACGTGCAGTTCGACGACTGGATGTACCTCATGGACCAGCGCACCATGCTCAACAAGGCCGAGATGAGCAAGTTTGGCATCCGCCTGGGCGAGGTCACCCTGTCCTTCACCAAGCCCTGAACGCGCCATGTCCCTCAACCCCCGGATCACCCACTGGCAAGACCGCGTCGTGTGGCTCGTTGGTGCCTCCAGCGGCATCGGTGAGGCCACGGCACGCGCCCTGCACGCCGCCGGTGCCCGCGTGGTCATCTCGGCCCGCTCGGCTGAGCCCCTGGCCCGCTTTGCGGCGGCTCACCCAGGCAGCGTCGCCTTGCCGCTGGACGTGACCGACCGCGCCGACATGGCCCGCGCCACCCAAGAGGTGCTCGCCTTGAACGGCCGCATCGACCTGGTGATGTACTGCGCCGGCCACTACCGCGCCATGCGCGCCACCGACTTCGATCTGGACGATGCCCTGCGCCACCAGCAGGTCAATGTGGCAGGAGCCCTCTACCTGCTGGATGCCGTGCTGCCGGTGCTGCAGCGCCAGGGTCACGGCCACCTCAGCCTGGTGGCCAGCGTGGCCGGCTACCGGGGCTTGCCGCAATCGCTGGCCTACGGCCCCACCAAAGCGGCCTTGCAGAACCTGGCCGACACGCTCTACCTCGACCTGCATGAGCTGGGCATCGGCGTCTCCGTCATCAACCCCGGCTTCGTGGCCACCCCACTGACGGCGCAGAACCAGTTCGCCATGCCCGCCCTGCTCACGCCCGACCAGGCCGCCGTGGCGATTTTGAAAGGCTGGGCGCGCGGTGCCTTCGAGATCCACTTCCCGCGTCGCTTCACGCTGTGGCTCAAGCTGATGCGACACTTGCCTGACACGCTCTACTTCGCCCTGGTGCGCCGCGCCACCGGGCTGTGAGGCCCATGTCCATGCCCACCACCGACACCGACCCGCGCACCGCCCGCGTCGCGGCTTTCTTCGAAACGCTCAGCCCCGCCAGCCTGGGCACGCTCAGCACCGTCTATGCCGAGCAGGCCCGCTTCAAAGACCCGTTCAACGACGTGACTGGCTTGAGCGGCATCCAGCGCGTGTTCGCGCACATGTTCGACACCGTGAAGAACCCGCGCTTCGTGGTGCACCACACGATGACCGAGGGCACACACGCCTGGCTGACCTGGGACTTTCTCATCGACC
>JAGOKC010000154.1 GCA_017994835.1 Aquabacterium sp.
ATCAGCAGGAGCACGCCGTCGACCATGCTCAGTGCGCGCTCGACCTCGCCGCCGAAGTCTGCGTGCCCGGGGGTGTCGACGATGTTGATGTGCGTGCCCTGCCAGGTCACGGCGCAGTTCTTGGCCAGGATGGTGATGCCGCGCTCTTTTTCGATGGCGTTGTTGTCCATCACGGTGTCGACGACCTTCTCGTGCTCGGCAAACGTGCCGGATTGGCGCAGCAACTGGTCGACCATGGTGGTTTTGCCGTGGTCGACGTGGGCAATGATGGCGATGTTGCGGATCTGTTGGCTCATGGGCTTCTCCTTATGCCGCGCACAGGGCTTGCGGCGAACTTTTCAAAATCTGGTCTATTTCAATCGGGCTCAGCAGGCGGGTCGGAATCAGCTCGCCATCCACCACCTGGGCAGTTCCCAGCAGGCAATGGGCTTCGGGGCCATAAACGGCCACACGCGCCTGGTCAGGCCAAGTCCCGCGTCGACGCACACCGTTCAGAAACCTCGCGACGTCCGCCGCCTCCAGCGTCAACGGGCTGTGGTCATCCAGCAAGGCCTCCACCGGCAGCAGGCAGCGCTCGCGCTGCGCCTCGTCCATCGCTTCCAACGCCGCCAGCGTGACGCAGCGCTCCAGCCCGAACGGGCCGGTGGCGATGCGCCGCAGCGACGCCAGATGCGCGCCGCAACCGAGCGCCTCGCCAATGTCCTCGCCGAGCGTGCGGATGTAGGTCCCTTTGCTGCAGAAAACTCTAATTTTGATAGCTGAAGGTGACCCATCGACGATGGGATCAATCACTTCCAGCTTGAAAATCTCGATCTCGCGAGCCGTCCGCTCGACTTCGATGCCCGCACGGGCGTATTCGTACAGCGCACGCCCGTCCTTCTTGAGCGCGCTGTGCATCGGCGGCACTTGGTGGATCACACCCGTGAACTGCCGCACCACCTCGGCCAGCCGCTCGGCGGTGTACGCCACTGGCCGTTCGGCAATCAACTCGCCTTCCGCATCTGCGGTGGTGGTGCGCTGGCCCAGTCGCAGCACCGCCTCGTAGGTCTTGTGGGCATCCAGGTGCATCTGGCTGAACTTGGTGGCCGCACCAAAGCACAGGGGCAACACGCCGGTGGCCAGCGGATCCAGTGTGCCGGTATGGCCGGCCTTTTCGGCGCGCAGCAACCACTTGGCTTTCTGAAGCGCATCATTGCTGGAAAGACCCAGCGGTTTATCAAGCAACAACACCCCATGCACAGGGCGCCGCTGCACCCGTGTGCGAGGCGCGTTCATGGTCAGTCCTCTTTTGCGCGGGAAGAGACCGCCTTGGCGATCAGTGCATTCATGTCCGCCGCACGCTCGGTGGTGCGGTCGAACACGAAATGCAGCGTGGGCACCGTGTGGATGTGCAGTCGCTTGAAGAGGCCGGCCCGAAGGAACCCTGCCGCGGCGTTCAGGCCCTGGGCGGCCTCCACTGGATCGCCGGTGAGCAGGCTGAAGAACACCTTGGCGTGGGCGTAATCCGGCGTGACCTCGACGGCCTGGAGCGTGACCATGCCGACCCGCGGGTCTTTCAGCTCGCGCGCGATCAGATCCGCCAGATCGCGCTGGATCTGGTCGGCCACCTTGAAGGCGCGATTGGGCTGGGTTGACTTCTTGGCCGGCATCGGGAGGGCGTGTCGTCTTCGGGCGCCTTACAGCGTGCGGGCGATTTCCTTGATCTCGAAGAACTCCAACTGGTCGCCCACGGAGATGTCGTTGTAGTTCTTGAGCTTGATACCGCACTCGAAGCCTTCCTTGACCTCGCGCACATCGTCTTTCATGCGCTTGAGCGAGTCCAGTTCGCCGGTATAGATGACGACGTTGTCGCGCAGCAGGCGGAAATGCGCGCTGCGGTTGACGCTGCCCGAGGTGACCATGCAACCAGCCACCGTGCCGATCTTCGACGCCACGAACACGGTCCGGATCTCGGCTGTGCCGATGACCTCTTCGCGACGATCAGGTGCCAGCATGCCGGACATGGCGACTTTCAGCTCGTCCACCGCGTCATAAATGATGCTGTAGTAGCGGATCTCCACGCCATTGCTCTCAGCCAGCTTGCGCGCGCCGGCATCGGCGCGGGTGTTGAAACCGATGATGAGCGCCTTGGACGCAATCGCCAGGTTCACATCGGATTCGCTGATGCCACCCACAGCGGCGTACACGAGTTGGACCTTGACTTCGTCGGTCGACAGCTTGAGCAGCGAGGCACCCAGTGCCTCCTGCGAGCCCTGCACATCCGCCTTGACGATGATGGGCAAAGTCTTGACCTCGCCACCCGCCATCTCGGAGAACACGTTGTCCAGTTTGGAAGCCTGCTGGCGGGCCAGCTTGGTGTTGCGGAACTTGCCCGCACGGTAGGTGGCAATTTCGCGTGCGCGGCGCTCGTCGCTGAGCACCATGAACTCGTCGCCGGCCTGCGGCACCTCGGTCAGACCCTGGATCTCCACCGGAATGGACGGGCCCGCATCCTTGATGGTGCGACCGTTTTCGTCGAGCATCGCGCGCACGCGGCCGTAGGTCTGGCCTGCCAGCACCACATCACCGGTCTTCAGCGTGCCGGATTGGATCAGGACTGTCGCCACCGGACCACGGCCCTTGTCGAGGCGCGCTTCGATGACCAGGCCCTTGGCCATGGCATCCACCGGTGCCTTGAGCTCCAGCACTTCAGCCTGCAGCAGCACTTGCTCCAACAGTTCATCGA
>JAGOKC010000155.1 GCA_017994835.1 Aquabacterium sp.
CTTCCTGTTCCTGAATTCCTGGCGCTCCACCGTCATCACCGGCCTGACCCTGCCGATCTCCATCATCGGCACCTTCCTGTTCATGCAGATGTTCGGCTTCTCGCTGAACATGGTCACGCTGATGGCCTTGAGCCTGTGCGTGGGCCTGCTCATCGACGACGCCATCGTGGTGCGCGAGAACATCGTGCGCCACCTGCAGATGGGCAAATCCGCCCTGCAAGCGTCCATCGACGGCACGCAGGAAATCGGTCTGGCTGTGCTGGCCACCACCCTGTCCATCGTTGCCGTCTTCCTGCCCATTGGCTTCATGGGCGGCGTCATCGGCAAGTTCTTCCACGAGTTCGGCATCACCATCGTGGCCGCCGTGCTCATCTCCATGTTCGTGAGCTTCACGCTCGACCCCATGCTGTCAAGCATCTGGCACGACCCGGCCATTGATGCTCACCGTGCATCACCAGGCAGCAACGCGCCGCGCAACTGGTACGACCGCAGCTTCGGGCGCGTCACTGGTGCAGTCGATCGCTGGTCTGAATCGCTCAGCCACGGCTACCAGCACCTGCTGGGCAGTGCGCTCGACCACCCGTGGTGGACCCTGCTGGTCGCCGGTGCCACCCTGGTGGGCAGCCTGGCCCTGATGCCGCTGGTCGGCACCGAGTTCGTTCCCAAAGCAGACTACTCCGAAACCTTCATCAACTTCTACACCCCTTCTGGCACCTCGCTCGAAGCCACCGAAGCGCGCACCCGTGAGGTCGAAGGCATCCTCCGCCAGATGCCCGAAGTGGACTACACACTCTCCACCATCAACACCGGCCAGGCTCTGGGCCGCAACCAGGTCTCGGTGTACGTGCGCCTCACCGATCGGCACGCACGCCAGCGCAACGTGGACCAACTCTCAGCCCCCCTGCGTCAGGCCTTGTCGGCCCTGCCCGGCATCACCGTCACACACGTCGGTTTGCTCGACTCTGTGGCCGGCCTCAAACCCATCATGCTGTCCATCCAGGGCAGCAACCTCAAAGAACTTGATCGCCTCAACCGCGAAGCCCTCGCCCGCCTGCGCCACATCCCTGGTCTGGTGGACCTCGACACCAGCCTGAAGTCTGACAAACCCACACTCGATATCCGTGTGCGACGCGATGCCGCCGCCGACCTGGGCCTCAACGTCAACGCCGTCAGCCAGGCCTTGAGCGTGCTGGTCGAAGGCAAGGTGGTAGGCAGCTGGCGCGGCGAAGACGAGCAGAACTACGACATCCGCGTCTCCCTGCACCCCGACGCCCGCCGCACCGCCGACGACCTGCGCAACCTCACCCTCGTCATGGGCACCGATGCCCAGGGCCGCCCCCGACAAGTGCGGCTCAGCCAGGTCGCCGATGTGGTCGAAAGCCTCGGCCCCACCCAGATCAACCGCCGCGACCTCAACCGCGAAGTCGAAATCACCGCCAACTTCACGGGTCGCTCCATGGGCGAAGTCTCGGCCGACATTCGTAAAGTGCTGGACGACATGCCCTGGCCCAGCGGCTACCGCTACCGCTTTGGTGGCTCCACCAAAGACATGCAAGAGTCCTTCGCCTATGCCCTGTCGGCACTCGGCCTGGCCATCATCTTCATCTACATGATCCTGGCCTCGCAGTTCCGCAGTTTCCTGCAGCCCATCGCGCTGATGAGCTCGTTGCCACTCACCCTCATCGGCGTGGTCGTCACCCTGCTGGTGTTCGGCTCCACCATCAACATGTTCTCCATCATCGGCATCATCATGCTGATGGGCCTGGTCACCAAAAACGCCATCTTGCTGGTGGACTTTGCCAACCGCGCCAGAGCAGGCGATGCCGGTGAGGGGCACGACAGCGCCCCCTTGCCCCGTCGCGAAGCCCTGCTGCTGGCCGCCCGCGTGCGACTGCGTCCCATCCTCATGACCACCCTGGCGATGGTCTTCGGCATGGTGCCGCTGGCCTTCTCCCTGACCGAAGGCTCTGAACAACGCGCGCCCATGGGGCAGGCCGTGATCGGCGGCGTACTGGCCTCATCCCTGCTGACGCTGGTCGTGGTGCCCGTGGTTTACACCTTTCTGGACGACCTCGCGGCATGGCTGAAAAGTCGCCTTCACCCGACGAACTTGCAGCAAATCCCCCCCAAGTCGGGCGGCTCTTCTTAAAATGGCTGTTTTACCCGAATTCACTTCCTTACCGTCTCCCGTAGGATGCCCAGCATGAACGTCGAACAAGCCCGCTTCAACATGATCGAGCAACAGATCCGCCCCTGGGATGTCCTGGACCCAGCGGTCCTGAGCTTGCTGTCCAGCGTTCACCGCGAAGATTTCGTCCCTGAAGCCCATCGTGCCAAAGCCTTGATGGACCTGGAAATCCCCCTCGACGGCGGTCGCGCCCTGCTGGCCCCGCGCGTCGAAGCCCGCCTCGTGCAAGACCTCGACCTGAACCCGAACGAAACCGCCTTGCTGATCGGTGCTGGCACCGGCTACATGGCCGCCCTCATGAGCCACCTCGCCCAACGCGTCGTGGCCATCGACAGCGACGCCCAACTCGTGGCCGCTGCCCGCACCAACCTGAGCAAGGCCGGCATCCGCAACGTGGAGGTCGCCCAGGCTGACGGCACCCACGGCTATCCTGGTCAAGCCCCCTACGACGCCATCTTGCTGGCCGGCTCCGTTGCCGAAGTGCCACAGGTGCTGTTCGACCAACTCAAGCCCGG
>JAGOKC010000156.1 GCA_017994835.1 Aquabacterium sp.
CGTGGGTCATACAGCCAGTTGTTCTCGCGGTCGATGCGCAGCGGGTCCAGCGTCAGGTCGCGCAGGAAGCCAGTGAAGGTGCCGCGGCCAGCCCAGCGCGAGTCGGTCAGGCCCGGCACCTGCGTGGCCAGGATGCGCGTGAGCGCCGGCAGCATGATCGGCTCGGACGACTTGTCCATCACCGACCAGATCAGGGCTTCGGCCTGAGACAACAGGCTCTCGAGGTCCGGCGGGGCGGTCGGCGTCATCTCCTCATCGCCAAAGCCCAGGGCCTCGCTGACGAAGGCGTCAGGGTCGATGATGAGGTCCGACGAAGCGTCGTACGACGCCGAGGTGGCGCCCGCCGCGAAAATGGTGGTGCGGCGATCGTCGCGCCGCAGCTTGCGCAGCACAGGCGTGAAGTCGGCATCGGCCGAGAAGACGATGAACTCGTCGTAATGCGTGGGGCTTTGCAGCACATCCACCATGTCCAGCACCATGTGGATATCCGTGCTGGTCTTGCCGGCCGAAGTCATGGGCGGGCAGTCGGTGATCTCGAAGCCGGCCTTGCTGAAGCCAAAGCGAAAGCGCTGGTACATCACCGGGTTGAGGTAGCAGCGCCGCACCAGGATGCGCCGTTGCACCGGGGCCTCGGGGGCCAGCGGCATGGCCAGTTGGGTGGTGACCCAGTTGAGCCAGCGCAGCGGGTCACTGGCAAACGCTTCGGCGTAGGCCACATCCAGGCGCCGTAACCCGGAGTACACATTGTCAAAGTCGACAAACAGCGCGGACTTCAGGGCCGAGGTGCCGCTCATCGCAGCACCATCACGGGCACCGGGCTCAGGCGCAGCAAGGTGGTCGTCGTGCTGCCGACGATGAACTCGCGGATGCGCGAGTGCCCGTAGGCGCCCATGGCCAGCAGGCTGCGCGGGCGTTGATTCAGAACAGACAGAATCTCGGTTTCGGCGACGCCGGGAGAGAGCAGGCTCTCGACGTGGCGGCCTTGCACCTCCAGCTTCTGGCGCGCCTGCAACAGTGCCGCGCGGGTATCAGGCGTGTCGGTGCCCACCCTCAACAGGGTGACGGGCAAGCCGGTGAGGATGGGGCTGGCCGCCAACCGCTCGATCATGCGTTCGGCCGTCGTGCTGCCGTCGTAGGCCACCACAATCTGGTCCGGTGGCGTGAAGGTTTCGCCGGTCACCACCAGCACCGTGCGGCTGACGCTGCGCACCATCCGTTCAATGTGGTGATCAAGATGGCGTCGCCCTCGGGTGGCGGGCTGGTGGTGCTGCCCCAGCACAAAGAGGCGCGCATCGTCCTGCCAGGTCTGGGCCGCATCATTCAGCTCGTCGTGGCGCAACAGGCTGTCCACTTCCGTGAGCCCGGCGTCGCGCGCGCGCGCCAGCGCCACTGTCACCATGCGCCGACCGGCCTCCTGCGCAAGCTGATGGCGCTGCGCATCCAGTTCGCTGAGTTGCTGCAACAGCACATCGGGGGCACCCAGGCCAATGGCCCCGCTCGCGTCCAGCCCCGCTGACACACTCAACTGTGGCTCGATCACATGGGCGAGCACCAGGGGGCATGACAGGCGCTGCGCAGACCAGACGCCCGCATCAATCACAGCGGGGGTGTTGGCGTGGCCATCAATGCAGGCATAGACCTTGTTCATGTTTGCTCTTGGGGTGGTGGGAAGGGGTGTTGAAATTCTACGTGTTGCCCTTGCCAGTGCCGTGCAGCGCGGGTGACTTGTTCTAACATGCCGCACCCTTGCTCAGCGCTTTTGCCCATGACCCAACCCAATCGACTTGCCCGCACGGTGTCTCGCCTGCAGGCCTTGCCCGCGCCTCTGCGCCGTTGGGCGATCAGCGCCTTGCTGGGCCAGGCGGTGCCGCTGGTCGGCACCGCACGCCTGTGTTTCGAGCACATCACGACCACGCAGGTGGTGGTCAGTCTCGCCAATCGGCGCAAGGTGCGCAACCACATTGGTGGCGTGCATGCCGCCGCCATGGCCCTGCTGGCCGAAACTGCTACCGGTTTTGTGGTTGGCATGAACGTGCCCGACGACAAAGTCCCCGTCATCAAGACGATGAAGGTGGACTTTCAGCGCCGCGCCGTGGGGGCGTTGAAGGCGGTCGCCAGCTTGCAGGCAGGGCAAATCACCCTGATGCAAGAGCAGGACAAGGGGGAAACCATCGTGTCCGTCGTCATCACCGACGAGTCCGGTCAGCAGCCCATTCAAGCCGAGATGCTCTGGGCCTGGGTGCCCAAGCGCCGATGAGTCGCGCCGGTGGGACTCAGTCGGCTTGCGCCCGCACCGTCACCGCCTTGCCGCCGGTGAGTCCCAGCTTGGCCATCAGGGCCTGATCCTTGTCGAAATCAGGGTTGCCGGTGGTCAGCAGCTTGTCACCGTAGAAGATCGAGTTGGCCCCGGCCAGAAAGCACATCGCCTGCACGGCTTCGCTCATCTGCTGGCGTCCGGCTGACAGGCGCACGCGCGCCTTGGGCATGGTGATGCGGGCCACCGCGATGGTGCGCACGAACTCCAGCGGGTCAAGCTGCGGGGCGTCGGCCATCGGGGTGCCCGGCACGCGCACCAGATCGTTGATCGGCACTGACTCGGGGTAGCTGGGCAGGTTGGCCAGTTGCGCGATCAAGCCGGCCCGACCCTCACGCGTCTCGCCCATGCCCACGATGCCGCCGCTGCACACCT
>JAGOKC010000157.1 GCA_017994835.1 Aquabacterium sp.
CAAGTACTTTTTGTCCAGCCAGAGTGCCATCTTGTGGATGAGCGTACTGTTTTTCATGAGCACGGTGTTTTACTGGATCGGTCTGGTGGCACGCAGCGCCACGGCCACCAAGCTCGGCTCACGGCTGGCGTGGGCTGGGATCTTCATGGCGCTGGTGGGCACGCTGGTGCGTTGGTTCGAGAGCCATCAGATTGCGCCTGACATCGGCCACATCCCGGTGAGCAACCTCTATGAGGTGTTTGTGCTGTTTGCCTGGCTGACGGCGGCGTACTGGCTGTATTACGAGGACCGCTTTGCCCGCATGGGGCGTGATCTGGGCTCGCTGGGCGCGTTTGTGATGTTGGTGGTGAGTGCGGCGGTGGGCTTTTTGCTGTGGTACGCGCTGGAGCGTGGCGCCCATGAGATTCAACCGCTGGTGCCCGCACTGCAGAGTTGGTGGATGAAGTTGCATGTGCCGGCCAATTTCATTGGTTATGGCACCTTTGCACTGGCTGCCATGGTGGCCTTTGCCTATCTGGTCAAGCACCATGCGAGCGAAACGCGCTGGTGGAAACTGGCACCGCTGTGGCTGGTGGGGGTGGTGCTGTGCTTCGAGCCGGTGGTGTTCCGCGCCAAGCCGGGCAGCGAGCAGTGGCTCAGCAGTTTCTGGGCGGTGTACTTCGGGATTGCGGCCTTGATCGTGGCCGCCATCGTGGGGGCGCGTCGTCGCATCGCGGCCCAGCTGCCTTCGTTCGAGGTGCTGGACGACGTGATGTACAAGGCCATCGCGGTGGGCTTTGCCTTCTTCACGATTGCGACGATTCTGGGCGCGTTCTGGGCGGCCGAGGCGTGGGGTGGCTACTGGAGCTGGGACCCGAAGGAAACCTGGGCCTTGATCGTGTGGCTGAACTATGCGGCCTGGCTGCACATGCGGCTCATGAAGGGGCTGCGTGGCACTTTTTCTGCCTGGTGGGCGTTGACGGGCTTGGTGGTGACCTCGTTTGCCTTCCTGGGCGTGAACATGTTCCTGTCAGGGCTGCATTCTTACGGGACGCTGTGATGGCGCGGGTCGCCGTGCGTGCGCGGTGGCCTTGAGCCCGATACACTGATCGCATTCTTGCATCGGGATCTGTTTGCATGCGTTATGCCATCCGAGACCCTCAGGGCGATATTGTGAGCCTGCATCGTGAGCCGGTGTCAGGGGCGGAGCCCCTGCCTGTGCAGCATCCGGAAGTCCAGGCGTTTCTCGGCAACGAAGAGGTGCGTTCGTTTGCACAGCTGGACGCAGACCTGGTCCGTGTGTTGGAAGATGTGATTGATGCGCTGATTCGGAGCAATGTGCTGCGCATCACCGATTTGCCCACCGAGGCGCAGGCCAAACTGTTTGACCGCAAGCATTTCCGGGAGGGAATGCAGGGGCACGCGCTGTCTTTGTATGGGGGTGGGCAGGCGGGGATGTCGCCCTCAGGCCATGTGGTCGCCCCCGATGCACAGGATGCTGCCGGGACGGATTGGTCAGATTTGATGCCGTGAGGGAGCCTCTGGGAGATGCTCAGCACGTGTGCAGCACGCGGTGTTGCAGGGCGGGCAACTGGCTGCGCACTTGCTGTTGTCGGGCCTGACTGAGATCGGCCAGGACCACGCCGGGGCCGCTTGCCTGGACGGCGAGCACCTCGCCCCAGGGGCCGATGACCATGCTGTGACCGAAGGTGGTGCGGCCGTTTTCATGACGACCGCCCTGAGCGGGCGCGAGCACGTGACAGAGGTTTTCAACGGCGCGGGTGCGCAGCAGCAATTCCCAGTGGGCTTTGCCGGTGATGTCGGTGAAGGCCGCTGGCAGCACGATCAGGTCCAGCGGCTGCATGGCCCCGAGCTGGCGGAACAGTTCCGGAAAGCGCAGGTCGTAGCAGATGCTCAGCCCAATCCGCCAGGGCGTGCCACCGCGGTCGGTGAGGGTGAATGCCACGGGCTCATCGCCGGGGCGCAGCGTGCTGGCTTCGTCGTAGCGGCGCTCGCCGTCGTCAAAGCAGAACAGGTGGATCTTGTTGTAGAGGGCAACGCGGTGGCCCCGTGGGTCGTACACCAGGGTGGTGTTGAAGACCTTGTCGCTGTCAGGTGCGCGGATGGGCAGGGTGCCACCGATCAGCCAGATGCCGTGCTCCTTGGCGGTTGCGGCCAGGATGTGCTGCATGGGCGTGCTGACCGTGGCGGGGTGCTCGGCATCGGCCAGGGGCTCGGCGATGGCGAGTTTGTCTGCATCGTGCTGACCCATCAGGCAGAAGTACTCGGGCAGCGCCACGAGTTCGGCCCCGGCCTGGGCTGCCTGCGCGATGAGGGCGCGGGCCTGGGTGAAGTTGTCTTCCACCCGAGGGGTGGAGATCATCTGGATGGCGGCGGTTTTCATGGGGGTGTGCGGCGTGGATCAGCGTTGTTCAAAGCGCACTTCGATTTTGACGCGGCTGGGGACGGCGACCTTGTCTTTGAGGCCGGGGTTGAAGGACGATTGAAAAAAAGTCTGGCGCGCTGATTCGATGAATTCATCGGGGGCGTCGGAGGACAGCACTTCGATTTTCTCAACCTGTCCGCTGGCGCTGATGAACAACTCCAGGATGACCCAGCCTTGCGCTGGCCCGCCGGGCGGCGTTTCAGGGTAAGGCACGATGGTGGGCTCGACGGGCGCAGGAGGGGCGCTCAGCCACTTGCGTGGC
>JAGOKC010000012.1 GCA_017994835.1 Aquabacterium sp.
GGCAGCTTGTGGGCCTGCCGGTAGATGCAGCGCGGATCGGGCACATAGCCCAGCGCGAAGTAATCTTCAACGGCCTGCGGATCAATCTGACGCTCGAAACCCGGATGCGCCGTGATGACCTTCAGCTCCGAGCCGAACACCAGCGTGCCATCGGGCAGCAAGGCGTAGTGCAGGGGTTTGACGCCCATGCGGTCGCGCGCCATGAACAACGTCTGCTGTTTCTGGTCCCAGATGGCAAAGGCGAACATGCCGCGCAGGCGGTGCACGCACTCCGGCCCCCAGGCCATCCAGGCCTGCACGATGACCTCGGTGTCGCTGCGGGTGCGGAACACATGCCCCAACGCTTCGAGCTCGGTGCGCAAGGACTGGAAGTTGTAGATCTCGCCATTGAAGACGATGCCGACTGTGCCATCAGCGTTGAACAGGGGCTGCTGGCCGGTGGCGAGGTCGATCACCGACAGGCGGCGGTGGCCCAGCATCAGCCCGGGCTCAAAGTACAGGTCGGCCTCGTCCGGCCCACGGTGCGCCTGCACATCGTTGATGCGCTGCGCCAGCGCGGGGTCGAACGCGCGTCGCCCCTGGGTGTCAAAGAGCCCTGAAATGCCGCACATGGTTCACTGTCGAGATTGGGTGGCGCGCAAAGCGGCCAGCAAGGCATCGCCCTGATCGCGCACGAAGTTGTGCAACACGGCATCGGCGCTGTCGTGTGCGGTGGGGGTGTAGATCACCACCATCGCGCCATCATCGCCCTGCCCTTTGAATTTTTGCCAGGCCCCAAAAAGCTTGGCCTTGACCGGACTGGCCGTGAATCGCCCATCGACCCAGAAAAATTGCCAGGCCACCAGGCGCTGCAAATCGGCATTCAAGACCGAGCCCTGGGCGCGCAACTCGGCACGCTGCACACTGAGGGCTTGCCCCATCAGTTCGGTCACGGCCGAACCGCTGGAAACCTGCGTCCAGGCATCGTCCTTGCTGCGCACCAGCACATTGGTGGAGCTGACCAGCTTGCGCTCGTAGCTTTGCGCGCGGTAGTAGGCAATGTGCATGCCCACATGCTGCCCCGAGGGGCCACGCCACGCAACATGCGACATGCCATTGGCGGCTTCGTAAGCAGGCGTCCATTCAACCGGGGGTGACGTGCCCTGCCAGCCCGATTGCGCGACCAGGGGCTGCAAGCGCACCTCGCCTTGCTGCACCCGGCCCTGCAACTGCCAGTTCATGGCATGCGGCAAGGCCATCACCAGCAGGGCCAGCAACAGGCCCAGGCCCCAACGCGCGGGAGAGGCCGCAAGCGCGCTGCTCCCTTCAAATGGCGCAACGGGCTCAGACGGTTCGCGGTCTGCCCAGCGTGCACCGATCATGAACATGACCGTGATGACCACGCCAAAAAACACCCAGCCATAGACCAGGTGGTCCACCCCTGTGGCCAAGGTGTTGCCTGACAGGTGCCCCAGCAGAACGATGAGGTAGGCGCGCAACCAATTGGCCAGCAGTGGCACCAGGATGGACACACCCACGAACAAGAGTCGTTTGCGCAAACTTTGGTAGTTGATGTAGGCAAACAGGCAACCCACCGTGAACGACGCCACCAGGTAGCGGATGCCACTGCAGGCCTCCACCACCGACCAGCTTCCGCTGGGGATGATGAACTGCAAGCCTTCGCGATAGACGGGAATACCGCTCAGGCGCAGGGCCGCAACCGTGAAATCGGCGGTCCATTCCATCAACTGCGGCAGCATGAAGTCCCCCGCCGGCACAGCCAGGAACAGATAAATGAGCGGGAACATCAGCACCCGCGCGACCCGCCAGCCCAGCAAGGTGGGCACCGAGGCCACCATCAGCGCCATGAACGCAAACTGCGTGACCGCATTGACCGCCACCAGATCGCCCGCCAGCCACAGCAAGGCCGCACCCAGCATGCACAGCAACCCCAGCAAAGACGGGCGTGGGGTGAAGCGGTCCAATTGTGCCCGCTTGCGCCACATCAGCCACAAAGCAGCGGGTGCCACAACCAGGCCATGCGCGTAGGTGTCAGAGCGCCACCAGATGCTGGCCATCGCCGACGCGGTGGGCCAGTACAGCACCAGCACAGCAGCCCACAGCGTCAAAAGCATCAACAAAGGTACGCGCCACGCTGGGGTTTTCATGCACGGTCTCCTTGCGCGCCAGGACTGGACGGGGTCAACCAGGTGTCCAGCGCAGAGAGATGCGCCTCCCAGCTGAAGTGCTGAACCACATACTGCCGGGCAGCCTGACCCAACTCGGCGGTTTTTTCAGGCGAGAGCAAAAGCAAGTCGAGTGCCTGCACAAACTCCGGCGCAGTGGCCGCGCGCACCACACCGAACTCGAACCCCGCACCAATGGCATCGGCACACGAAGGCACCGTGACCACAGGTTTGCCCATGGCCATGGCTTCGAGAATCTTGTTCTGAATGCCGCGCGCCACGCGCAACGGAGCCACCACGGCGGCCGCATGCTGCAGATAGCCCCGCACATCCGGCACCGTGCCGGTGACCACCACCTGCGGGCCAGCCAAGGCTTTGACCTGGGGTGTGGGGTTGCGGCCCACGATGTAGAAACGCAGTTGGGGCCAGCGTTGCAGCAACTCGGGCAGCATCTGCTCGACAAACCAGCACACGCCGTCCACATTGGGCCAATAGTCCATGGCCCCGGTGAACACCACCGCCATTTCATCGGCTGCAAAGGGCGACGGCACCACGCTGGCCAACTGGGGGCTGAAATACTCGGCGTTGACCCCGTTGCTGATGGATTGCACGCGATCGGCCACCTCGGGTACCAGCGACTGGAACAAGGCGGTTTCGTTCGGCGTCACGAAAAACGACTGCCTGGCCTGACTGGCCACCTTGCGCTCGAAATCCAGCAGACGCGCCCCTTCGCGGCGATACAGCCACGACATGGGCCAGCGGTGCTCAGGGGCGAACTGCGCCCACTTGACCGAGTCCACATCCACAAAATCCACCAGCATGGGCACCTTGGGCAGCAAGGGCGTGGCGTACTGCGCCATCACGCCCGAAAAAACCACCGTCGCGTCAATCTGGTGTTCAGCGTGAACCTGACGCACCCAGCGGTGCATACCGGCATGGCGGTAATAGGTTTCAGACAAGGACCGACCCGTCAACAGGCCGCGCGCGCTCAGCATCTTGGTGCTGCGCGGGTTCAATTTTTCAATGTACAGATCGGGACACAGCGCCTGGAGAGCGGGCACCTGGGGGGTGTCCTCCGGATCGTCGATGAACGTGCCCAGAAACACCCGATGCTGTCGCTGCAGATGACGCAGCAAATGGTACGAGCGCACCTTGTCGCCTTTGTTGGGCGGGTACGGCATGCGATGCACCAGGTACAGGATGTTCGCCATGTCAGCCCAGATTGCGCACGATGAACGGGCCCAACCAGTTGGCCAGACCAATGGGCATGCGCCGCCAGGTCTCGATCAGGAGCTTGTACTTGGCGTTGGACGGGTTGTTCTGCGGGATGGCGTCGCGCTTGTAGAGGCGGTATTCGTAGCACAAGGGGGTGGGCTCGAAACCCCAGTTCTTCTTGAAGGCATACGGGCCGGTGCCCTGCTTGCTGCGCCCATAGTCGAACACCTTCAGGCCACGCTCACAGGCCCGGCGCATCAGCTCCCAGTACTTGAAGTCGTTGGCAGCCAGGTCGCGCGCGGCCAGATCATCGCCCGCGTAGTAAGGCAACGCCTCGTCGCGGAAATAAAAGGTCAATACGCTGCTGAGCGGTTTGCCCTCGGCGCTACAGACCGTCAACACCTCGCAGTCGGGCCCGAACACGTCCATCAAACGCTGGAAGTAGCGTTTGGACAGGGCGGGTGTGCCGTGGCGGTGCACGTTGTCGGCATACAGGGCGAAGAACCGGTCCACGGTAGGGTCGATCTGTGCGGTCAGGCCGTTTTTGATGCCCTTGCGCACCATCGCGCGTTGTTTGCGCGGAATGGCCTGCATGTTGGCGTCTTCCGTCGGCAAAATCTCTTTGCGGAAGGTCACATACAGGTCTTGCGTTGGCCATTCCGGATGACGACCAGACTGCAGGTAGCGCATCTCCAGGTGGTCCACATCCAGGCTTTGCGCCAGGCGCATGGCCTCGGCCTCCAGCGCCTCGGCAGCCTCTTCAGACTGAGCCGCGACACCACCGTACACAGCGAAGGGCAGACTGGTCAGGGCATTGCCGAACAAGCGGCTTTTGACCTGCGCCAACGGCAACACGCCTTCAATGACATCGCCGCGGTGGGCGTACAGAAAATGTGTCGGGTGGCGAAACACCTCGACCATGATCTGCTGCCACCCCGCGCGGTGAAAGAACGTGGCCTTGGGATGACTGAACACGAACGCATCCCAACGCTGCACCCATTCGGCTTGTCGTGCATCGAGGCGCGACACCTGCAAGCGCTTCACCTCAGACACTGCGTACCCCGCTGTGAGCTTGCTTCAGAAAAATGTGGTCCATGCGTCCCCATTGAAAGTCTTGCAACAGACGCTTCAGCCGTTGCTCCATGCGCGAGATGTTGACGTAATGGCGGAACCGGGTGCGTGCATCAATGCCATCTACACGCGGTTGCGCTGCGTCGATTTCCCACGGGTGGAAATAGAAGATGGCGGGTTGCTGGTCGTTCTGATTGACCTGACGCAGCATCCAGCGCGACAGCGCATACGGGAACAGGCGGAAATAGCCGCCTCCGCTGGACGGCAGGTTGCGGTTGAACATGCGCAAAGTGGTGGGTGGCACCTCGATCAGATCTTCACGAATGCGGTGTGCGAAGCGGGGTGCGTCAGGCATGCCGTAGTGGTCGTGCTGGATTGGGTAGATGCTGGAGCTGTAGCGATAGCCCTCGTGCTGCAGCACATCGAGCGCCCACAAATTACCCTGCCCGATCGAAAAACTGGGGGCCCGATAGCCCGTGACCGCCGCCCCGGAGAGGTCTTCCAGCAGGTGTTTGGCTGCACGGATGTCTTGCGCAAAATCCTCAGGAGTCAGATCGCTGACACGCTCATGACCGTAGCCGTGGCTGGCGACTTCGTGGCCCGCTTCGGCAATGCGGCGC
The DNA here is from genome assembly GCA_017994835.1 of Aquabacterium sp. Taxonomy (GTDB): domain Bacteria; phylum Pseudomonadota; class Gammaproteobacteria; order Burkholderiales; family Burkholderiaceae_C; genus Aquabacterium. The sequence continues at coordinate 5,072 of JAGOKC010000012.1, forward strand.
ACCAGATGCGGATAGCGCTGCGCGATCCAGCCCAGCGTGAAGAACGTCGCGTGGGTGTTCTGCTCGGCCAGCATGTCGAGGATGCGCCCCACATTGCGTTCGACCCGGCATTCACGCTTGTCCCACTCGGAGCGCCGGATGTAGGGCGCAAAAGCGGACACCTGGAAGTAGTCTTCCACGTCGATGGTGAGCGCATTGATGAGGGGCGTGGCCGACGTGCTCAAGCGTGCCCCCTGCCCGCAGCCAGTTTTTGAAGTGCCGAGAGAATTTCAATGCTCAAACGCTCCTGACGCAGCACACTGCGCTCGATGCGCAGCAAATGCGCACTGAGCTGGCCAGCCGTCAGGCGCGAGAGCTGCTCTTCCAGATCCCGCAACTGGCTGGTGTCCAGCTCAATATCGAGTTCGGCATGCGTGCCTTCCGACCCGCGCAGCGCACCTGGCGCAGCCTGCAACACCGCCGCGCCGGAAACCTGTTCAAGCGGCGGTGCAGTGAGTTCTTCGCGGATCTCGCCAAGCACTTCATTGAGCACCGGCACAGTGAAATGCGTGACCTCTGACAAGAAACCGTGCAACATCAAACGGTCGCACAAGGCATTGATGCGACGCGGAATGCCGCCGGTTTGCTCAAAAATGACGGCAAACACCTCGGCATCGAAGGTGGGTTTGTCGATGGCCCCGGCACAGCGCAAGCGGTGTTCGATATAGCCCTGCGTTTCCTCGGCGTTCATTGGCCCCAGGTGGCAACTGGCCGTCACGCGCTGGCGCAACTGCAGCATGTCGGGGCTTTGCAGGATGTTGCGGAACTCGGGCTGGCCAATCAGGAAGGTTTGCAGCAAAGCCTGCTTGCCATGCTGAAAATTGGACAGCATGCGCAGCTCTTCAACAGCCTGCGGGCGCAGGTTCTGGGCCTCATCAACGATGAGCAGGCAGCGTTTGCCCTGGGTCAGTTGCGTGATGAAGAACGCTTCGAGCGCCATCAGCAACTCGGCCTTGGAGGCATCGCGCACCTGCACGCCGAAGGCTGCGCCCACCAGGCGCAAGGTGTCTTCGGCCCCCAGCTGGGTGCTGACCAGTTGTGCCGCCACCATGGTGTGAGGGTCGATGCTGTCAAGCAAACCGCGCACGATGGTGGTTTTACCGGCACCCACTTCGCCGGTGATGACGATGAAGCCCTCGGCTCGCATCACCCCATATTCAAGATAAGCGCGGGCGCGGCGGTGAGGTTTGCTGCCGAAGTAAAAATTGGGATCGGGGTTGAGCTGAAATGGCTTGCTGCTCAACCCGTAATAGGCTTCATACATGGGTCAGAAACGGTGAAGGATGTTGCCGACCAGTGCGTTCTCTGAGTACGGATTCAGCCCACTGTTGGAGTGGATGCGACGCACTTGCAGATTGCCTGCGGTGCGACGCGCCAACTGGGTGCTGATGCCCATGGACAGGGTGTACTGCGAGTTGCGTTGACTGTCCAGATCACCCCGACTGCGTTGCAGCGAATACGAGGCGTTGGCGGAGGTCACCGGCGTCAGGCGGTGGGCGTACAGAAAACTCAAGGTTTCGTTATGGACCTGCGAGGTGGCATCAAAGTCGTCACCCAGGGTCAGGTTGTTGAGCAAGCTGCGGCTGTGACCACGCGCGTAAGTCACGGTGAAGGTGCCTCGGCGTGCGGTCATCAGCACCGACAACTGCTGCTGACGCTGCAAGGTGGCTTGCGACACCAGGAAGGACTGGCTGACCATCAACTCACCAGGCAGACCACGACTTTGCAGCTCGGCCTGCACCAGTTGAGCCCGCTTGACGGGGTCAGGCTCGAGCGTGGCAAAGAGCGCATCAAGCAGGTCGTACAAGGTGCCCAGCGAGGCGTTGACATTGGCGTTCGGTGATGTGGACACATTGCGCACGTCGGACAGGCGCACCACCGTGCGCGCTGCGCGATGCTCGAACGACAGGTTGTGCCCGGTGCCGAAATAACGGTCGTTCACACCTGCGGACAAGGTGGTGCGATCAGACGGACGCCAGGTCACGTCCACGCCATGGTTTGAATAGCTCCGGGTGTCGAGCGAGAGCAGGTCGTTGGACTCGCGCCCGAAGGTCAGGCCCGTGATCCACTGCGGTGACCAGGCATACGAAAAGCGCCCGCTCAGGTTGCTGGACTCGGTATCGCGACCGCGGTCGTAATCAACCTTCTGGTGATCGGCCTGCAAAGACCAGCCGGCCGAGCCAACCTGCCGCGAGAGCCGCCCGGACCAGCCCTGGGTCGCAGAGTCGCTGCGCGACAGGGTCTTGCTCTGGGTGCCCTGCAAGTTGTAGCGGGCTTCGTAGTTCACGTCGTAGGGGAACTGCCCGCGCACATAAGGCGAGACACGGTAGGTTGCCGTCTGGGACTGGTTGGCGTTGGTGCCGGGCGAGCCCGCCACGGGACCAAACGCCGAGACGAGTTGCTGTGACACGGTGCCAGAGACATCAACGAACGCCCAGTTGTCGATGGCGTTGATTTGGGCACTGGTGTTGAGGCGATGCTGGATATCATCGCCACCCGTGTCATTCGCACGGTACAGACCGCTGAGGTTGTAGTCAAAGAACCCTTTGACCCGCGCTTGATTCACGACCGCACGCACACCGGGTTTGATCTCGATCGTCAACTCGCGCCGAGCCGCACTGGCTTGCAGGCGGGCGTTGTCGGTCAGGGTGCCGCCAACGCCCAGGCGTGGTTCGACCCAGACTGAGGGTTGCAGCGCATCGGCCGACTGCGCCCAGATCGGGCTCAGTGCGGTGATCGCCGCAGCACAACACCAGCGTGGCCAGGGATTCATGATTGCACCTCGGCTTCGGTCTTGGCCTCGCGCTGCCCGTATCCATAGCCATAGCCGTAGCCATAACCATAGGCGTCTTGCCCAGCACCGCGCGCCTGATTGAGCACCATCAACTTGACAGGACAAGATTCGATGGTGGAGAGCGCATGCTTGACCTGCGATTGCAGGGTTTTTTCAGCCTGCACGACCATGACGATCTGCCCCATGTGGGCGGCCAGCACGCGTGATTCGGTGGTCAACAGCAGCGGCGGGGAATCGAAAATGATGATGCGGTCGCTGTAGCGTTTGCCCATGTCATCGACCAGATCGGTCATGGCAGCGCTGGCCAGCAATTCGGTGGCCTGTGCGCGGGGCGAACCACTGGGCAACAGTGTGAGGTTTTCGATGTTGGTGCGCAGCAGCACCTGGGACATCTCGAGCTTGTCATCAACCAGCATGTCCAACAGACCCGGTCCAGGAGGCAAACCCAGCACCTTCATGATGGAGGGCCGCGCCACGTCGGCGTCCACCAGCATCACGGTGTGGTCCATTTCCATGGCCATGCTCAAGGCCAGGTTGACGGCGGTGAAGCTCTTGCCCTCGCCGGGCATGGAACTGGTGACCATGATCAGGTTGCCACTGCGAACCACCGATGCGCCCTTGCCTGTGGCGTTGTCGATCAAAGGGCGTTTGATGACCCGGAACTGATCGGCCACCATCGAGCGTGGGGCGGTGGGCGTGACGAAACCTGCCGCCGTGAGGCGCTCGAAATCGAGGTTGACGAACCTGCTGCCCACCGGGGTGGAAACGGCCGGTCGGCGTGGTGCCACAGGCGGTTCGACCGAGGTCACGGAGGCGACGGGTGCGACAGGTGCGACAGACGGCGCAGCAGTGGATGCTGCGGGCATCTGGGCACCAGCCTGTCGAAGTTGTTCGAGCCTTTGGGCTGCTTTTTCAATGGAATTGGACATGGTCAATCAACTGAAGGAGCCCGTTTGGTATGCCAGGGTGGCCATACCCACTGCAAACAATGCGATCAGCGCGACAAGAGCGGCCACAAAGCGCTTGAGGCTGCGCCGTTCAGCCTGCTTGTGAGCCTCGCCGGTGACCAGCGAGACAACGCCGAGCAGGGGCAGATCGGTGGCGGCACGCAAGGACGAGGAATCAAAGAAGACTGGGCGCACCTGGCTGAGCAGGAAGGAGATGCCCAGACCTGCCGCCAGACCTGCTAGCAAAGCCAGCGGCAACAGCAGCAAGCGGTTGGGTGCAACCGGCTTGTTGGCAGCACGGGGTGGGTCAATGACCCGGAAGTCGGCAAAGTTGGAAGCGTTTTCAAGTTGCCCGGACAAATTGGCCGATTCACGACGCGACACCAGATCGTTGTAGTTCTTGCGGTGAATTTCGTAATCGCGGTTGAGCTGCGACAGTTCGGCCTCGACCTGAGGGGCCACCTTCATCTGGTCTTGCGCGCGGGCAGCGCGAGAGGCGTACTCACCCACACGGGCACGCAGGGATGCCACTTGCAACTCGGCTGCTGCCAGGGTCCGGCTGTACTCCATCACCGCTGGCGAGTTGTCCACAAAAACCGACTTGGGCGAGGCAGCTGCAGCCTGACGCAGGGCCGCAATCTCACGCCGTTTCTGGTCTTCCAGTTCACGAATCAGGCGACGCGTGTTGAGCACGTCGGGATGCTGATCTGTGAAGCGCTGCAGCAGAGCGTCCAGGTTGCGCCGCTGGGCATCAATGCGAGCGTCCATCTCGGGCGTCGCAATCGGTGTGCTCGGGTCGGACAGCTTGGGCGCAGCGGAGCGGGCCAGTTCGAGCTGACGGCGGGCAGCCTCGCGAGCACTTTCGGCCTCGCGCAACTCAAGCCGGGCGGCGTTGAGCGAGCTGGCGATGTCAGTCACACGCCCGGCGGCATCGAGATCGCCCTGGTTCTGCATGGCGATGTTCTTCAGCTTGAACTCCTTGAGCCGGGTTTCTGCCTCGATCAGCTTGCCTTCGTAGGCTTTGATCTGCTCATCAAGGAAGCGCCGCGCGGTGTCGGAGTCGGTGCGCGATGCGCCCAGACTGGACTCGACGAAGATGGTCATCAAGGCCTGAACGACACGTTGGGCACGCTCCGGGGTGTCGTCGCGGTAGGACAGCGTGTAGAGGTTGTCGCGCCCCGCCATGCGGATCTGAATGCTTTTGATCACCTCGTCAATGAGCGCTTCCTGCTCCGCCTTGTTGCGCGTACCCAGGTCAAGGTCGGCGGTGCGGATCAGCTTTTCAACCGTGGGGCGGCTGATCAGCGTGCGGCTGAGCATGGCCACCTGCTGCTCGACGTTGGGCTGCACAGCCAGGCCCGACATCAGGGGACGCAGGATGGTTTGCGTGTCCACGTACACCCGCGCAGAGGCCTCGTAGCGGTCTTGCATGAGAAAGACCAGCGTGGCCGCCGCCAGCGACACCGCCCAACACGCGGCAACGCCAAGGCGACGGTACTTCCACATCCCCCGGAGAATGGTGGAGAGTTGTTTTAAAAGTTCATCCATGCAGACAACGCAAACGGTAAGGGATCAGGACATCTCGTGAGGCATCGAGCACTCAGAACCAGCTTTGCGGGATGATGAGGATGTCGCCGGGCAACACTTCCACGTTGGCAGCAATGTCGCCGCGCTTGAGCAGGTCGTTCAAGCGCACGGTGTACCGTTTGTTGTTTTCGGCAGCACGCACGATGGTGGCGTTGTTGCCATCGGCGAAATCGGTGAGGCCGCCTGCGGCGATCATCACGTCAAGCACCGTCATTTTTTGCTTGAAGGGCAGGAACTGCGGCTTGGCGGCTTCGCCCACCACACGAATCTGCTCGCTGTAAGGACCGACAAAGCTGGTGACGATGACGGTCACGACCGGATCGCGCACGTATTTGCCCAAGGCCTTTTCAACATCGCGCGCGATTTGCGTGGAGGTTTTGCCCTGAGCGACCATTTCATCGACCAGGGGCGTGGAAACTTTGCCGTCAGGGCGTACGGGAACGGAGCCGGACAGCTCAGGGTTACGCCAGACATTGATGCTCAACATGTCGCCGGGGCCGACGATGTAGTTGTAGTCGGGCGAGGCGGCACCGACTGGCGCAGCGGGATGCCCGCCTTGGGTGGCACAACCGGCCATGAGGGCCGAACCCAGGACCAGGGTCAGAGAACCGAACCAGGTGCGATATGTGGATGTCAACAGCTTCAAGGCAAGCTCCCGTGATTTGTGAACGCTAAATACAGATAACACGGAATGTAGCTCAGACGTAGATCAAGGGAAAGCGACTTGGATGCCCCACCCCGTATTTTCCCTGACAGCCCCCTCATAAGGGGGAGATCGGATCGGCGTGAATGGGCGGTATATGACAGAGATATTACGGATTGGGTTGCTAGAATTTGCCCAATATGTATCGCATTTTGCTGGTCTGCCTGGGTAATATCTGCCGCTCTCCCACGGGCGAGGCCGTGTTTCACGAAGCTGTGGCGCGCCATGGCCTGGCGTCGATGCTGGAGGTCGATTCGGCCGCCATCGGTCGCAGTCATGTCAAGGAAAAGCCGGATCGGCGCGCCATTGCCTGCGCCTTGAATCGCGGGTATCGGCACATTGAGCACATTCGGGCAAGGCAGATCAGTGAGCAGGATTTCGAGGCGTTCGATCTGATTCTGGCCATGGATGACAGCGTGCTGCGCGCCTTGCAGCGTCAGTGCCCACCCGAAGCGCAGCACAAGCTGGATTTGTTTTTGCGCTTTGCGGGTCATGAGGGCGCTGCCGAGGTGCCTGATCCGTATTACGGCAATGCAGAAGGTTTCACCCGAGTGCTGGACCTGTGCGAGCGCGGTGTGAGCGGCATTTTGCAAAAGCTGAACTTGCCTGCCTGACATTCTGACGGCCCCCCCATGATCAAGGGGGTATGCAGAACGGCAATCGACGACCGGGACAAGTCAAGCGCATCAGAATTCAGCACACAGATCACTCTGAGCCATCGCCATGTCAAGTCTGCAAGCCACGAGCACCGTCTCGGCCCGCGCCATATCCGCGTGGTCACACTGGTTGACGCACCACTGGTCTGTGCCAGCTCTGGCGTTGCTGGGCATGCTGATGGTGCTGCCTGTCATGAACTCGGGCTTGATCCTGGACGACTTTCTGCACTGGTCCACGCTGCATGAAGGAGCGCGGGTGGCGAACCATGCTGGCTCGCCGTGGGGGCTTTTCCACTTTCTCGCGGGCAACGCCACCGAAAATCAGGCGCTGAAGGCCACGGGTGAAATGGTGTGGTGGGCTGCCGATGACCTGCGCACCCTGTTCTGGCGGCCGTTGACTGAATGGACACACTGGCTGGATCATGCCTTGTGGCCCCACTCGCCCGCGCTGATGCACCTGCACAGCATGCTGTGGTACGGGGCACTGATTTTTTTGCTTGCCCGCCTCTATCAGCGCATCGACACCAGTTCACCGGTTCGGGCGCGGCTGGCCGTGCTTTTCTTCGTCTGCAGCATCCTGCATCTGACCGCAGTCGCATGGATTGCCGCGCGCAACCAGTTGGTGGCGGCTTGCTGCACGGTGCTGTGCATCGGTGCCTTCCATGTCTGGCGTACACGCCCATCGCCGCGCCACGGGTGGCTGGCTGTGGCCATGTTCGGGCTGGCGCTGATGTCGGCCGAAGCGGGGTTGGCGACCCTGGGTTATCTGGTCGCACATGTGCTGGTCTTCGGTGCGCCCCATCAGCCGAATCAGGCAGGCAACTTCTGGCGCGAGCGTGTGGCACCGTTGTTGCCCTTCCTGGTGATCATGGTGATCTGGCGGGTGGCGTACAACGCCCTGGGCTACGGCAGCAGCGGCTCGGGCTTTTACATCGACCCGGCGAGCGACCCGGTGCGCTTTGCCGGCAACATCCTGCTGCGCTTGCCCACGCTGTTGCTGGCGCAAGTTGTCGGGGTTCCGTCGGCCACGCTGAACCTGCTGACACCCGCTCAGCAGGCGATGTATGCCGCTGCAGCAGCGGGCACGCTCGCGCTGTGCTGGTCGGTGGCACGGGTCTATGGGCTGTGGACCAACCCGGTGGCACGCTTTCTGGGCATTGGCGGCGTGCTGGCGCTGGTGCCAATGTGTGCGTCCGAGACCACCGACCGTCTTTTGCTCAATGCTGAAATCGGTTTCAGCTGGCTATTGGCACTGTTGTTCACGCGCGCGCTGGGGCAGCACCGCCGGCGCCGGAGTTGGGTCACCTTGCCCGCCAAGATTCTGATCGGCCTGATCGTGTTCGTGCACCTGGTCGTCATGCCGATCCAGACCGTCGCCTACGCCGCCCTGCGCAAGCCGCTGTTGTCACCCACCGCCGTGCTGGATCCGCTGGGGTTGCCCGACGGCCGCCAAGACCCGAATGCCCGCGTGGTGCTGTTGAACCCGCCAATGGCGTCGCTCAATTTCTATTACCCGAGCGTGCGCCGCTATCACGGCATGCTCAATCCAGCCTCCATGCATGCGCTGGCCAATAGCTTCCACGAATTGAGCCTGACGGTGCTGGATGCGCACACGCTTGAACTGCGCAGCGCCGGTAACAGAAGCTTCATTGACAGTTTCAGTCGAGACGTGGTGACGCGCCCGTTCAAGATCGGCGAGGTCATACAGGCCGGCCCCCTGCAGGCGGTGGTGACGACGCTGTCGCCGCTTGGCACCCCCCAATCGGTCCGTTTCCACTTCCGTTCGCCGATCACATCCAGTCCCTGGCGCTTTTATGTCTGGAGCGATGCAGGCTACGTGCCCTATACATTGCCCGCCCCCGGACACACCGCCTCACTGCCAGCGCCTGACCTCGGTCGCGCCGTGCTGCGGCAACTGAAGGGCGAGGAGCGGCGTCAGGCCTGGCGTTGAGTGCGCCTGCTTCAGCGTGGGTCGATGCCGACGCCGAGGTGTTCCGCTGAGAGCACGGGTTGTTTGCCCTTCAGGTAGTAGGTGGGCAACTCGTCGATCGATTTGATCTGGTACTTGTTGTGCTCATCCAGGCGCTTGCGCATGCCTTGCAACGTGTGAAGGGGCGCATCTGTGGCCACCAGATTGGCCAGCCACGAGGGGACCAAGCCGCCAACATCCACCTGGGTTTCAAATTCAACCCGGGTCCAACGCCCCTTGAGTGGAATCAGCCGAAAGGTGTTGTGCAAGCTGGGTATGCGCACATCGTCGTCCGCAAGCGGGTAGCCATTCACGTTGCGTGAATCGACCAGGATGCTGCCGTCGGGCTGTTGACTCACATGCGTGACCAACAGGACATCGCGGTTGGCTGCGGGCCAGATGCCTCTGAAGCGGGCATAGGTTTGCTCGGGTGGGAGGCTCTTGATCTGGCGTGCCGAACGGCATTGATAGACCCATGTGTGCAGATGAGGGATGTCTGCGATCAAGGCCAGCACCGCGAGCGCAGTGTGAGGCACTTCGGTGACGCCTCGGAAAGCCTTGATGGATTGCCCCTCCACGGGTCTGACCCAGGTCTGGATGCCGCCACGCTCGTCACTTTTGCGAACGGGCTCCCAGGTGGGGGTGGCCGCCTGAGTCAGGCTTGCAACACCCCATAGCAGGCCACACAGGGCCAGACGCATGCTGTTCATCCAGACCATGAAACGATCTCCAATGCGATGTCAGATTCCGAGAAGATGGTCGCAAGTATGAGGCAGCAACTGACAGCGTTGGCCTACAACCCGGTCATGCGCAATGCGAGCAACACCAGTACCAGCGCGGCGAGCAGCACCGACAGGCTTTGCCAGAACACGAGGGGATTGCGCTCGATCAGCGCAGGCAATCGGTCGCGCTGGTAGCGATGCCCCGGCGAGCGCAGGTCGTGGACGAATTCGGAGATGGCTTCCTGGCGCCGGTGCGGCTGGGGGTGCAGCGCCCGTTGGAGCACGGCATCAAGCCACAGGGGCAGCTCCGGCCGACGGCTGCGCACGGAAACGTAGCGCAAACGCGCCAGGTCGGCACTGGTGCGCAAGCGCGGAATCTGCAGGCCATAGGGCAGATGGCCCGTGAGCATCTGGTAGGTCAACACCGCCAGTGAGAACAGTTCGGCAGCCGGACTGCCCTGCCCGCCCACAAAATACTCGGGTGCCGTGTACTGCAACGAACCGACGATGGCGTGCGCCTGCGCGTGATCGGTGCCCTCGGTCAGACCCGCCACATGCGTGGCACCGAAGTCGATGATCTTGACCGTGCCGGTACTGTCAATCATGAGGTTTTCAGGACGCAGGTCCTGGTGCAGCATCTCCTTGCGGTGAAAGGCTTGCAGCCCCTTGGCCACTTGCGAGATGAGCTCGCGCACGGTGTTCAGGTCGGGAGAAGGATGGTCGATCATCCACTGCGCCAGGGTCTGGCCTTCGATGTATTCAAGCGCGACGTACAAGTGCTGTCGGGGACTGTGCAGGGGACTGGCCTTGACGACATGCACACTGTCGAGGCGGCGTGCAATCCAGTCTTCCAGCATGAGTTGGTCGAGATAATCGGGCTGCTCACGCAAATCGACCGAAGGGGTTTTCAAGACCACGTGCTGACCGCTTTGATCATCCACGGCCAGGAACACGTGGCTGCGCGAGCTGGTGTGCAGCTCACGCACGATGGTGTAGCCCTCGAAGTGATCGCGGGGCTTGAGCGGAGGCGGCAGCAGCAGACCCTCGCGCTGGGTGTGCAGTTGGGCAGCCTCCAGATCGGGCAGCGCCTCGATGCGCACCAGTTGAACGGTCAGATTGTCTTGACTGCCGCGTTGCAAGGCGGTGTCGGTGAGGGTTTCAGCGGCGCGATCAAGATCGTCAGGATGCTGGGCCAGTGCGGCGTGTACGGTGACGGCGTCCAGGCGTTCGTAGGCACCATCGGTGGCGAGCAGATAGACCTCACCCACCTCCAGGCACCAGGTCTGGTAGTCAATCTCGACGGCTGGCCCGGTGCCCAGTGCACGACCCAGATAGGTTTCACCGGAAGAGACGCGGACGCGGTGGTCTTCGGTGAGTTGCTCCAGGGCTTGGGGGTGGAGCCGGTACACGCGGGTGTCGCCGACATGGAAAAGGTGGGCGGAGCGTCCCTTGAGGATCAGGGCGCTGAAGGTGCAGACGTAGCCGCGATCTTTGTCAAACCGGGCATCGCTGCGCTGGGTCTGGGCGTACAGCCAGGAATTGGTGGCGCTGAGAACACGTTGTGCGGCACGCCGGACCGACCACGCCTCAGAAGTGCAGTAGTAGTCGTCCAGAAAGCCTCTGACAGCGGCCGCGCTGGCCACCTGGCTGACGGCGCTGCTGCTGATGCCGTCGGCCAGCGCGATGGCCAGCCCCTTGGTGCCGAGCTGCGAGGCCGTGGGCGTGGCCGCACCATGAAAATCCTGGTTGATGGCCTTGCGCCCGGCTTGGGAGTGCTGCCCCAGCGTGACACGCAAATGAGCGTTCATGACAAAGGCAGACAGCTTGATGGCATCAGACCGGCACGCGCTTGGGCTGGGTCTTGTAGTGGGTGGCGTACAAGGTGGCCCCCACAAAGGTCAGACCGCCCACGAGGTTGCCCAGCACGGTGGGGATCTCGTTCCAGATCAGGTAGTCCATGATGGTGAAGTTGCCGCCCAGCATCAGGCCCGAGGGGAACAGGTACATGTTGACGATGGAATGCTCAAAGCCCATGTAGAAGAACAGCATGATGGGCATCCACATGCCGATGACCTTGCCGGACACCGTGGTGGACATCATGGCAGCCACCACGCCGGTAGAGACCATCCAGTTGCACATCACCGCACGGATGAACAGCGTCAGCATGCCAGATGCGCCGTGATCGGCATAGCCCACGGTGCGCCCTTCCCCGATGTGGCCGATTTTTTGACCGATGGCGTTGGGCACTTCACTGAATCCGAAGGTGAAGATGATGGCCATGAAGAAAGCCACCGTGAGCGCACCCGCGAAATTACCGGTGAACACCAGACCCCAGTTGCGCATCACGCCGCCCCAGGTCGCCCCAGGTCGCTTGTCAAACACGGCCAGCGGGGCCAGGGTGAAGACGCCAGTCAGCAAATCAAAACCCAGCAGGTAGAGCATGCAGAAACCCACCGGGAACAGCATGGCACCGATCAACGGGTTGCCGGTGTTGACGCTGACCGAAACAGCAAACGCCGCCGACAGCGACAGGATGGCACCAGCCATGAAGGAGCGAATCAAGGTGTCCCGTGTGGACATGAGGAGCTTGGATTCGCCAGCATCGACCATCTTGGTCACGAACTCGGCGGGGGCAAGGTAGGCCATGGTGTGCGTCCTTCAAACAGTAAAGCAATCAATACAGAACAGACAAGCAAGTCAGGAGTGACTTGACGCTCAGGGAGTACGCAGCTTTCGTGCCAGCGGATTGATCTTCATCAACATCCAGATCACCACCAAGCTGGTGCGTGACCGTACGGCTTTGGTGCATGCCTGAGCGATGGGCACAGCACGTATCAAAGCGCGAGCGCCACCCTCACCTTGCCGCCTTCCATGCAAACCTGGTGCGCCTGCACGGCATACTCGGGCGATTCCAGGCATTCGCCCGTACGCAGGTCGTAGTGCTGCTTGTAGAGCGGTGAGGCCACGACAGTGCGCCCGCCCAGGCTACCGACCAGACCGCGCGACAACACGCTGGCACCGCTTTTCGGGTCCACGTTGTCAATCGCAAAGAGCTGGCCGGAGCCCACCCGAAAAACTGCCACGTGGCGACCCTCGACCAGCGCGCACACGCCGGTGTTGGGCAAGATATGGTCCACCGGGCAGATGGTGGTCCAGGCGCTGGTTTCAGGTGAGAAATCCATAACGGCTGCGTTCATGTTCGACTCCTTGGGTGATGCGCTCAGACCGCGACGGCATCGGTCTGGGTGGACTGCTCTTCAGAACGGGCCGGACGAATCTGCCCGCGTTCCTTGACGAAGACGATGCGTTCGTCCTTGGCGTCGCTGTTGACGAAAGAGCGGAAGCGCTGGCGCACCTCGGGCTGTGTCACGGCGGTCTTCCACTCGCACTGATAGGTGTCCACCACATGCTGCATCTGCAGCTCCAACTCTTCACCCAGGCCCAGGCTGTCGTTCACAACCACATCCTTGAGGTAGCCCAGGCCGCCTTCGAGGTTTTCACGCCAGGTGCTGGTGCGCTGCAGACGATCTGCCGTGCGAACGTAGAACATCAGGAAGCGGTCGATCAGCTTGATGAGGGTTTGCTTGTCCAGATCGGAGGCGATCAGCTCGGCATGACGGGGCTTCATGCCGCCGTTGCCGCACACATAAAGGTTCCAACCCTTGTCGGTGGCGATCACGCCCACATCCTTGCCCTGGGCTTCGGCGCACTCACGGGTGCAACCCGACACACCAAACTTGATTTTGTGCGGCGAGCGCAGGCCCTTGTAGCGGTTTTCCAGCTCAACGGCGAGGCCCACGCTGTCGCCCACGCCATAACGGCACCAGGTCGAGCCCACGCAGCTCTTGACGGTACGCAAAGACTTGCCATAGGCGTGTCCGGATTCAAAGCCTGCCGCGATCAGCTCTTCCCAGATCAGGGGCAGTTGCTCGACCCGCGCGCCAAACAGGTCCACCCGCTGTCCACCCGTAACCTTGGTGTAGAGCCCGTACTTCTTGGCAACCTGGCCTACAGCGATCAGGCCATCGGGTGTGACCTCCCCGCCTGCCATGCGCGGCACCACCGAATAAGTGCCGTCCTTCTGGATGTTGCCCAGGAAGTAGTCGTTGCTGTCCTGCAAGCTGGCGAGGTCTTTCTGCAAGACAAAGTCATTCCACACGGACGCAAGGATGTTGGCCGCCGTGGGTTTACAGACATCGCAACCCAGCCCCTGGCCGTGGCGGGCCAGCAAGTCATCGAAGGTTTTGATCTGGCCGACGCGAATGAGGTGATACAGCTCCTGCCGCGAATAGGCAAAGTGTTCGCAGACATGGTTGTTGACCGCCATGCCGCGCTTGCTCATTTCGGCCTTCATGACCTGGGTGACCAGGGGGACACAGCCTCCACAGGTGGCACCGGCCTTGGTGCAGGTCTTCATCTCGGCGATGGTGGTGACACCCTCGCCCACCGCCGCGCAGATCTGACCCTTGGTGACGTTGTTGCACGAACAGATCTGAGCCGTATCGGGCAGCGCCTCGACACCCAGCCCCGGCTTGGCCTGACCATCACTGGACGGCAGAATCAGGAACTCAGGCTTGTCAGGCAAAGCGATGCCATTGAGGGCCATCTGCAGCAAAGTGCCGTATTCATCGGCATTGCCGACCAACACCGCACCCAACAGCTTCTTGCCATCTTCGCTCACCACGATCTTTTTATAGACCTGGTGAATGTCATCGTTGAAGTGGAAACTGCGGCAACGTGGTGTCTTGCCGTGGGCATCGCCAATGCTGGCAACGTCCACGCCCATCAGCTTGAGCTTGGTGCTCATGTCGGCACCCTTGAACTCGGCAGCGCTGTCGCCTGCAATGTGCCGCGCGGCAACGCGGGCCATGTCGTAGCCGGGGGCCACAAGGCCAAAGGTCTGGTCGTTCCACGACGCGCATTCACCAATGGCATAGACGTTGTGGTCGCTGGTACGGCAATGGTCATCAATGACCACGCCCCCACGTGGGCCGATGGCCAGCACGCACTGGCGGGCCAGATCATCACGCGGACGGATGCCGGCCGAGAACACGATCATGTCGGTCTCGTGGTAGCTGCCGTCTTCAAAGACCATGCGGTGACGGTGTCCGGCCCCATCGACAATCTTGACGGTGCTGCGGCCCGTGAGCACGTTGACGCCAAGGGCCTCCATCTTGTGGCGCAGGATGCGTCCACCACCTTCGTCCACCTGGACGGCCATCAAGCGCGGCGCGAACTCCACCACGTGCGGCTGCAGACCGATGTCGCGCAATGCCTTGGCGCACTCCAGTCCCAACAAGCCACCGCCCACCACCACCCCGGTGCGGGCCTTGGCGCCTGCAGCCTTCATGGCATCGAGGTCTTCAATGGTGCGATAAACAAAGCACTTCTCACGGTCACGACCGGGAATGGGCGGCACGAAGGGCGTGGAACCGGTGGCCAGCACCAGCTTGTCGTAGGGCAGCACCTCGCCATCGGCGGTGGTGACCGTGCGGTCGCGCCGTTCGATGGCCACGGCACGGGCAGCCAGGCGCAGGGAAAAGCCGGTGCGTTCAAAGAAACCTGGCTCGACGAGGCTCAGGTCTTCAGCCGTTTTGCCCGAAAAATATTCAGACAGGTGAACCCGGTCATAGGCAGGACGCGGCTCTTCACACAGAACGGTGACTTCAGCGTTCTGCAGGCCAGCCTCAGCCAGGCTTTCGAGAAATTTGTGCCCCACCATGCCGTGGCCAACAACGACGATCTTCATATGCACTCCTGCAACGCTTAAGGGAAGTAGCGAAGGTGGGGCGATCAAACCTGTGGGTTTGAGCCAGCGCACCATCAGATACACCCTGTGTTCTGCAATATGCGTGCCATGCAAGATCAAGGGGCAGCAAAGCTGCGTCGGGCCACGTTGGCACCGTGTTGCAGCGCCCCATCGTGGTTCGGTGCACGCTGACGCACGAAAGCGGTGCAGTCAGTTCAGTGGACATTCAAGTCCACAGATGGAGCCCTCAGTTGGTGCTCCACCATGAAAAAGGCCGCTCATCGCAACCCGCACTGTCAAACGACAAGGCGGACGCAGATGAGCGGCCAGCGTATCAAACGCTATTTCAACGCTTCACAGCGACGGGGCCTTCCGAAGAAAACACACCCTTGACGACCTGCCACACCATGGCCAGTGCACCAATGATGAACACAACGTCACCGAAGGTACGCACCCAGCGCAGGGTTTGCATGATCTCTTGTTGCATGAAGGCTTCGCTGCGGGCGTACCACAGGCCTTCGCTGACGCTGGCGTAGAACTGCAGGAACCCGATCGGCAGCAAGCTGGTCGAGATCATCAGAACCAGACCGATGTTCAACCACCAGAAGGCAGTCTTCATCAGACCTTCGTCAAAGCGGAAGTTCGGACGCACATAGCGCAGAACCAGCAAGGTGAAGCCCAAGGCGAGGAAGCCATAGACACCGAACAATGCAGCGTGAGCGTGCACGGCTGTGGTGTTCAGACCCTGGATGTAGTACAGCGAGATGGGCGGATTGATCATGAAACCAAAGACGCCAGCACCCAGCATGTTCCAGAACGCCACTGCCACAAAGCACATCAGCGGCCACTTCACACGTTCCATCCACTCAGCACGCTTTTGCAGACGCCAGTGTTCCCACGCCTCGTGACCGAGCACGATCAGCGGCACCACTTCGAGTGCACTGAAGGTGGCACCCACAGCCATGACGGGCGTGGTGGTACCAGCGAAGTACAGGTGGTGGAAGGTACCGGGCACACCGCCCAGCATGAACAGCGAAGCCGAAGCCAGGCTGGCCACCGTGGCCATGCGCTTGGAAACCAGACCCATGCTGGAGAAGATGAAGGCCAGGGCCGTGGTTGCGAAGACTTCGAAGAAGCCTTCCACCCAAAGGTGGACCACCCACCAGCGCCAGTACTCCATCACCGACAGGTGAGTGCGTTCGCCGTAAGCAAAGCCAGCACCGTAGAACAGGCCAATGGCGATCACCGAAGCCGACAACAGGGCCAGCAGGTTCTTGTCACCAGGCGCGCGCAGTGCCGGCACGATGGCGCGCAGCATCAACACCAGCCAGAAGGCAACACCCGTGAACTTGCCAATCTGCCAGAGTCGGCCCAGATCGACGTATTCATAACCTTGGTGACCCAGCCAGAAGTTCCACTCCGGCGGCATGATCTGCGCAATCGCGAGGTAGTTCCCGGTGAAGGAGCCTGCAACCACGACAACCAGCGCCCAGAACAGCACATCAACGCCGAGCTTCTGGAACTTGGGATCCTTGCCGCCATTGATGATGGGAGCCAGGAACAAGCCAGCCGTCAGGAAGCCAGTGGCAATCCAGAACAAGGCGCTTTGAATGTGCCAGGTACGCAGCAAGGTGTAGGGGAACCACTTGGACAGCGGAATGCCATAGAAGTCTTGCCCTTCCACCGTGTAGTGAGCCGTGGCCCCACCCAGCAGAACCTGGAACCCGAACAGGGCAACGACCAGAAACAGGTACTTGCCCAGGCCACGCTGCGAGTCAGTCAAACCGACCAGGCTGAGAGGATCACGCGCCGGTGCGACAGGCTCTTCTTCGTCGTGGTCACTCAGGAAAGCCCAGGCCCAGACCAGGAAACCGACACCTGCGATGAGCAGGATCACGCTGACGATGGACCAGATGAGGTTTTCTGGCGTCGGCTTGTTGTCGATCAGTGGCTCGTGCGGCCAGTTGTTCGTGTAAGTCGCATCCAGATTCGGGCGCTCTGTGGCGGCTGCCCAGGCAGTCCAGAAGAAGAACTGTGTCAGTTGCACGCGGCGAGCGGCATCTGGCAAGGTGTCTTCCTTCATGGCGTAGTTCTTGCGCGTGGTGTGCACCGCAGGATCTGCACTGAACAGGGCGTCGTAGTAAGCAGCCGTTTTCTGGACAGCCAGCTGGCGACGTGGGCTCAACACCAGAATATCGTTGACCACATTGTTGTTGCGGTACTCGGTCTTCAGGCGTTGACGCAGCATGGCCTGCTGGTCTTCCTTGAGTTGGTCAAAAGCTTGACCATACTCATCTTGAGCAGCCAGATCAAGCCAGGTTGTCAGCTCGCGGTGCAGCCAGTCAGCGGTCCAGTCAGGTGCCTGGTAAGCACCGTGACCCCAGATGGAGCCCAACTGCATGCCACCCACGCTTTGCCAGGCGGTCTGGCCATCGAGGATGTCTTTTTCGGTGAACAACACCGTGCCATCGACGCTTGTCACTTGGTCAGGAATGGGAGGTGCCTCGCGGTAAACCTCGCGCCCGAACCAGCCAAGCAAGCAGAACGTGACGGCGAGCACGCCGATCAAGGTCCACCAAAGCTTGCGATAGTTACCCATGTTGACGCCCCCCTTCGCATGCGTGCGGAACCCGCGCGCAACGATCAAGAGTGGCTGAAAGTGGTCTTGCCATGTGTTGCTCCTTAAGAGACGAGAAATGCCTGTCGCGCATTCTGAGTGCAAAACCCGTGCCCGTTGATGACTTGTTGCAAATCAAGTACTTGGATGCACACAGGGTTCAATCTACCTTGCTAAAACATGG
Organism: Aquabacterium sp.; assembly: GCA_017994835.1. Classification (GTDB taxonomy): domain Bacteria; phylum Pseudomonadota; class Gammaproteobacteria; order Burkholderiales; family Burkholderiaceae_C; genus Aquabacterium. Next base: position 23,039 of record JAGOKC010000012.1, read on the forward strand.
TTAAAATGACCTCAAATGGTAGATTTCACCCCTCTTCAGACCACCCTGCTGAACGATTTGTCGAGCGAATTGCCTGCCGCCTTGCGTTTGCAGCGCTTGGTGGTGGGCGTGCGCGACGCCTTTGCGTGCAGTGCTGTTGTGCTCCTGCGGCTGGACGGCGACAGCCTGCGCCCCCAGGCCGCGACGGGCCTGATGCACGAAGTGCTCGGGCGCAGCTTCACGATGGCGAAACACCCGCGTCTGGCGCAGATCATGGCGTCGCGCGAGCCGGTGCAATTTGCCGCCGATTGTGAGCTGCCCGACCCCTACGACGGGCTGCTACAGGACAGTCCGGACGAACCTCTGCCCGTGCACGACTGCTTGGGCATGACCTTGTTTCTGGATGGTCGCCTGTGGGGTGCCGTCACCCTGGATGCGCTCAAACCCGATCATTTCGATAAGCAGACGCTGGCGCAGTTAAGTTCCTGCGCGCTCTACATCGAGTCGGTGTTGCGGGTGTGTCGCCTGGAGCATGAAGTGCGCAGCCTTCGCCTGTCGCGCCGTGAAGGGGTGACCGGCGAGAGCGATGCACCCAGTTCCATTTTGGGCAGCAGCCCGGTATTACGGCAGTTGTTGGACGAGTTGGGGGTGGTGGCCGATTCAGAGTTGCCCGTGCTGTTGCAGGGTGAAACTGGCGTGGGCAAGGAGTTGTTTGCGCGCTGGCTGCACCATCACTCGCCCCGCTCGAACAAACCGCTGGTGTACGTCAACTGCGCTGCCTTGCCCGAGACGCTGGCAGAAAGCGAACTGTTCGGTCACGCCAAGGGGGCGTTTTCGGGTGCAGGCCAGGATCGCCCCGGACGTTTTGAAACCGCCAACGGCGGCACCCTGTTTCTGGATGAAATTGGCGAGTTACCGCTGTCGATTCAGGCCAAGCTGTTGCGCGCGCTGCAAAACGGCGAGATTCAGCGCCTGGGCACCGATGAGCCCCGACACGTGGACGTGCGCGTGATTGCGGCCACCAACCGCAAGCTGTGGGAAGAGGTGCGAGATGGGCGTTTTCGGGCTGATTTGTACCACCGACTTTCGGTGTACCCGGTGCACATCCCGCCTTTGCGAGAACGCGGCCGCGACATTCTGGTGTTGGCCGGACACTTCCTGGAGTTGAATCGCGCACGCCTGGGTTTGCGTTGCCTGCGCCTGTCGCCAGATGCAGAAAAAGCGCTGCTGACCTACGGGTGGCCAGGTAATGTGCGTGAGCTAGAGCACGTGATCAGCCGCGCGGCCTTGAAGGTGCTGAGTCGGGCAGAGTCACGCACAGAGTTACTCAGCATCGAGGCACCGTGGCTGGGGCTTGATGGCAGTGAGGTCACGGAGCGGGTAACGGAAAAGCTCGACCCGACACGCGACCTGGAGCCGCTGCAAAGCGCGGTGGACCGGTTTCAGCGCCAGCACATTGAAGAGGCCCTGCAACAGAACCAGGGCAAATGGGCCGCCGCCGCACGCACCTTGCAGATGGACCCGAGCAACCTGCGCAAGCTGGCGCGCAGGCTGGGGATGGTGTGACACATCAGACAAGAAAAAAGCCCAAGTGAATCAATCACTTGGGCTTGCATCTGGCGGAGAGGGCGGGATTCGAACCCGCGGTAGGGATTAACCTACACACGCTTTCCAGGCGTGCGACTTAAACCGCTCATCCACCTCTCCGAAGCCCTCTACTATAGCAAGTTTTCTGCAGCGTGATTCAGTTCACAGGCACTTTCTTGCCGTCTTTGTAAACGTACAGCGTCATGGCGGGGTTTTTCAAATCGCCTTGCGGCTCGAAGGCCACCTTGGCTGTCACGCCCTGGTAGTTGGTGTCGGCCAGCTTGGGCGCGTACACCTTGGGGTCGATGCTGTTGGCGCGCTTCATGGCGTCCACCAGCACCATCGTGGCGTCGTAGGTGTAGGGCGAATACACCTGGAACTGCTGGGGGAACTTGCTGTCGTAACGGGCACGCCAAGCCTTGCCGTTGGGCATCTTGTCAATGGCGGCCCCACCCACCGCGCACACCACATTGCCCAGCGTGCGAGCCCCGCTGGCCAGGTCTTTGAGCTTGTCGGTGCAGATGCCATCGCCACCAAACAGATACGCCTTGCTCAGGCCCAGTTGCTGCATCTGGCGCAGCATCGGTCCGGCCTGCGGGTCCATGCCACCGAAGAAGATGCCGTCTGGCTTGCGGCTCTTGATGGCGGTGAGAATGGCCATGAAATCCACCGCCTTGTCGTTGGTGTACTGCTGGCTGACCACCTCGATACCCAGGCTCTTGGCGGTGCGGGCGAACACCTCGGCCACACCTTTGCCATACGCCGTCCGGTCGTCAATGATGGCAACCTTCTTGACCTTCAACACCTGTGCAGCGTGCTGCGCCAACCCCGCCCCCAAAGCGTTGTCATTGGCCAGCAGACGGTACACATTCTTGTAGCCCAGACGTGTCAGTTCCGGGTTCGTGGCCGAAGGGGTCACCATCGGCAAGCCGCACTGGCTGTAGATCTTGGCTGCCGGAATGGTGGTGCCAGAGTTCAGGTGCCCAACCACACCATTGACCTTGGCGTCACACAGTTTTTGCGCAGCGGCTGTGCCCTGTTTTGGATCGGCAGCGTCATCTTCGGCCATCAGTTCGAAGCGAACCTTCTTGCCCGCAATCGAAACGCCCTGTGCGTTCAGCTCTTCAACGGCCATGCGGGCACCGTTTTCGTTGTCACGCCCATAGTGAGCCTGCGGGCCGGACACAGGCCCGACGTGACCGATGCGCACCACCGTCTGGGCCTGCGCCGCTTGCGATGCCACGGCAATCATCACGGCAGACAACGCCAGAACCGAGCGAGCCGCCTTGGAGAAACACGCCATGAAGAACTCCTTGTCAACAATACAAATCAAATGAACGCTGAGCGCAGCTCAACGTTGGCGCAATTTGGCCAGCTCCTGGGTGACCGACCGGGTCACGACATCGCGCATCGTGTCGCTCAGTTCATCGCGCATTTCCCGGATCATGGCGTCGGTATGCCGTGCCAGGATGGGGGCAAGTGCCTCGCGCAGCCGGAACTCAAGCATGCTGTCAATGCGCCGCTGCACATCCACCATCACCCTGTGCACAACTTGGTCGTGACTCAAGTCCGCTGGCAGCACCGGCAAGGCGGCCACCACTTCTGACGTCAGCACCGGATCATCCAGCAAAGGCACATTGCTCAGATCATCGGGGGGACTTGCCACTTCGGCAAAAGGCAACTCACCATCGGTATGAGCCGGCAACACCACATTCTTGATGGGAGCCCAGCCCGGCGTCATTGCCTTGTCAGGCAGGTTGCGCGTGACGATCATGTGGGGAGGTTCATCGCCAGATGCAAAGGCGACGTCTGGCTCCGCGTCGGTGTCGATGTGCATGTGCTCCACCTCTATGACCTCGGTGAGCGTGGGCACATGCGGTCGGTGAGTGCGATCGGTTTCGTTCATTCTTTGACCTCGTGAGGGTTCACCTGCCAGCCCTTGGCAGTGTAGGTTTTCCAGCGCAGGCGGCCTTGTTGGCGATCGAAAGCATCATTGCTCACGATCTCGAACAGGCGCGCAAAACGCTCACAGGCGACCGGAACGGTCTGCCCGATGTTGACCAGCACACTGCGCTCGCCGGGGGCGGTGGCGGGGTCGGTCGTCAGCCAGATGGGGGTGTCATGCTGACGGGTTGGCACCGAACCCTCGGACTGTGCCAGCACATGGGGCACAAAGGCGCACATTTCAAACGTCCACAGTTGATGGTCGAGAGATTTCAACGCGGCGGCGTCGCCAGTCACCACCACACGGGCACCCGTGCGGTAAGCCTTGCGCAGCAGGCGACAGGCATAGGCCAGCTTGTCAGGCATGCCGTGATGAAATTCAACTGTGCTCATGACTGTGATGCGCTTGCGTTCACGGACGACGAGCAGCGGGCTTGCGCACCGCCTTGACCGTCACCTTCGTGGCTGCTGGCTTGCTTGGTGCGCGCTGGATCGCAGCAGCGCCCGCGCCAGCCTGGTTGAGAATGAACTGCGTCAGCAACGCAACCGGCCGACCTGTGCCACCCTTGGCCGCACCCGATTTCCAGGCAGAGCCGGCAATGTCGAGGTGCGCCCAACGGTAGGCCTTGGTGAACTTGCTCAGGAACACAGCGGCCGTGATGGCCCCACCCTCTCGACCGCCCACATTGCCCAGGTCAGCAAAGTTGCTCTTGAGGGCTTCGCCATACTCCTCGTCCAGCGGCATGCGCCAGGCCGTGTCCAAAGCTTCCTGACCGGCACCGAGTAAAGCCTGGGCCAATTCATCGTCCGCCGAAAAAAGCCCACTGTGCTGATGCCCAAGGGCGATCACGCACGCACCCGTCAAAGTGGCAATGTCCACCACGGCAGCGGGTTTGAAGCGTTCGGCATAGGTCAGGGCATCGCACAAAATAAGACGACCTTCGGCATCGGTGTTGAGCACTTCGATGGTCTGCCCAGACATGCTGGTAACGACGTCGCCCGGTTTGGTCGCCGTGCCGCTGGGCATGTTCTCGCAGGTGGGGATCAGGCCCACCAGATTGACCTTGGGTTGCAACTCGGCAATGGTGCGGAAGGTGCCCAGCACGCTGGCAGCCCCACCCATGTCGAACTTCATTTCGTCCATGCCCGCACCAGGTTTGAGCGAGATGCCGCCAGTGTCAAACGTGATGCCCTTGCCCACCAGCACCAGCGGTGCGTGCGAAGCGGCCGCGCCCTGGTAGCGCAAAACGATGAACTTGGGGGGCTGAGCAGAGCCGTTGGTCACGGACAGGAAGGAGCCCATCTTGAGCTTTTCAAGTGCGGGGCGCTCCAGCACCTCGACCTTGATGTGCTTGTGGGCTTTGGCCAGCTGACGCGCTTCGTGCGCCAGGTGCGACGGCGTGCAGTAGTTGCCCGGCAGGTTGCCCAGCTCGCGCGCCAAGGTCACACCCTTGGCCAAGGCCTCGCCGCGTGCCAGGCCTTGCTTGACCGCCGCCAGATCGGCATCGGCACACAGCACGCTGATTTTCTTGAGCACACCGGGCTTGGGGGCGCTGGGCTTGGTGTGACGGAACACATAGGTGGCATCGGCCACGGCCAGCACCAGTGCCTGGGCGTGATGTGTGGCGAGAGTCAGGCCCGTTGCGCCTGCCACGGCAATGTGGGCTGCCCCGAGGTCTTTAAGCGGAGCCAGACCCTTGTCCAGCGCTGCCTTGAAAGCCTTCGGCTGGGCATCTGCCGCCGCTGTCAAGACCAGGCGCGATGCTTTCACGCCTGCGGGTCGGTGCACATACAGCGTCTTGCCTGTCTTGAGGGCGAAATCACCCGCCTTCACGGCGTCGGCAATCAGGGTGTCGATGACCGTGTCACCCGTGCAGGCCAGATCGGGTGTGAGCACCACCACCAGGGCGTCGGCATTCACCTGAGACAAAGCGGGCCCTTGGGCCGAGATAGCGCGGTAGTCCATGCTGTGCAAGTCCATAATGGACGGTTGAATACAGATCCGAACAATGTTATTCGATTCCTCCGTACGCCGAGAACTCTGGCGCAGCTTTATCGGCACCTTGGTTGTGCTGCTGACCGTGGTGCTGACCATGTTGCTCATCCGCATCCTGAGCCAGGCCACGCGGGGCGCTTTTGCGCCTGCTGACCTGAGCCTGGTGCTGAGCTACACCCTCATCGGGCAGTTGCCCGTCATGGTGGCCCTGGCCGTGTTCGTGGCTGTGGTCACGGTGCTGAGTCGCCTTTGGCGCGACAGTGAAATGGTGGTCTGGCAGGTCAGTGGGGCCAGCCAGTTTGCCTTCATCAGGCCGTTGTTGAAAATGGCGTGGCCTGCCATCGTGCTGGTGGCCCTGTGCACCCTGGTGGCCCGTCCCTGGGCACAGAATCAGACCGAGGTGCTGAAGTACCGCTACGAACAACGCTCTGACGTGGCACGGGTGGCACCGGGGCAGTTTCAGACCTCGGCTGACGGCAAGCGCGTGTTTTTCATTGACAGCCACAGCGACGGCCAGCAAACGGCACGCAATGTCTTCATGGTGATGACGGATGAGGCGCAGGAATCCATCGTGACGGCACGTGAGGGCTTGCTGCAACAGGACCAGGGCATGCGTTATCTGGTTCTGACGCAGGGCGAGCGCACGCAAACTGACTTGAAGACCGGCGAGAAGACCTTGTCGAACTTCAAGACGGCCCGCATTGCCGTGGGCGAGGCACCCAATGTCGCACTCAAGATGCCCGAGCCTCGCAGCATGTCCACTCTCGATTTGCTGGCGCTTGGCACGCCCGCCATGCACGGGGAACTGGTCTGGCGTCTGGGTTTGATCTGGGCGACGTTCAACATGGTGCTGGCCGGTTTGAGCCTGGCAGCGGGCAATGCTCGCCGCAACAGCAACTGGAATCTGGTTTACGCCTTGCTTGTGTTCGTGGTGTATTTCAATTTGTTGAGCCTGAGCCAGGCCTGGGTGGGTCAAAGCAAGCTGGCATGGGTGCCGGCCTTGCTGCTCATTCACGGCAGCCTGACTTTGGGTGCGTTGACGCTGATTTGGTGGCGCGACGGGGCTGTGCTACCTTGGCGGCATGTGGCGCGCCGCGCCTTGGTGACGCCCTCGTCAGCGGAGGCGACCCCTTGAACACCGTTCGCAAGCTGATTTACAGCACGGTCATCAAGCACGTGTTCGGGGTGACGCTGGCCTTCTCGGCGTTGTTCTTCTTCATCGACTTTGTCGATGAAATTCGCCGACACGGTTTGGCTGACTCTCTGAAAACCTGCCTTTACATGCAGGGACAGCACTTCTACGACATTTTCCCAATTGGCCTGCTGATCGGTTCGATTCTGGCGCTGGCTGGCATGGCGCGCACCAGCGAGTTCACCATTTTGCGGACTGGCGGACTCGGGCCCGGTCGCGCGCTGGGCTTGCTGGGGGTATTGGGTTTTCTGGCCGCTGTGCTGATGGTGGGGGTTGGCAACTGGGCCGTCCCCTGGACCGAACAGCAACTGACTCTGCACAAGGCCCAGATCGGTCAACGTGGACTGCTGAAGTCGGGCAGCAGTGGCACCTGGCTGCGCGAGCGCCGCGACACGCCGGGCGAGCCGTCGCGCACCATCACGGTCAACGTGGTCGCAGCCGTCAGTGACATGGAGTTTGGTGCGGTTCGCATTTTCGAGTTTGACACCGAGGGGCGTCTGCAGCGTCGCCTGTCGGCACGCGAGGCACGCATTGAGCCGCTGGGCGGTGAAGCGTCTGCACAAGGTTCGATCTGGCACCTCAAAGGCGTTCAGGAAACCCTCTGGTTACAGCACGACCAACACATTGATGAGCAGTCTGTGCGCCAGGGAGCCCAATTGGTGCGCGAATCACAACACGATGCAATGGACTGGCGCAGCAGTCTCACGCCGCTGGTGGTGTCGGCTTCGGTGTTGCCGCCCGAGACCATGTCCACCTTTGCCTTGTGGCGCTATACCGAGCACTTGGCCAGCAATGCCCAGGCCGCACAACGCTATGAGATCGAGTTCTGGAAAAAGAGCTTCTATCCTCTGGTATGCCTTGTGATGGTCGCGCTGGCCCTGCCCTACGCCTATCTGCACGCGCGCAGTGGCGGCATGAGCCTGAAGATTTTCGGCGGCGTCATGCTGGGCATCAGCTTTGTGCTGGCCAACCACATCTCCAGCCACCTTGGTTTGCTGCACGACTGGAAACCCTGGTTGGCCGCAGTGGCACCGAGTGTGGTTTACCTTCTGCTCTCAATGAGCGCTTTTGCCTGGCTGGTTCGCTACCGTTGACCACAACTATGAACAAAAACGGCATTCTCCTGTTTGCACACGGTGCCCGTGACCCAGCTTGGGCCCAGCCCTTCGAGGCAACAGCCCGGGTCTTGCGCACGCGCGCGGGCGCGCAGAACACCGAGGTGGCTTTGGCCTTCCTGGAGTTCATGAGCCCCACCCTTCTGGAAGCTGGCTCGCAATTGGCCCAGCAAGGCTGCACACAGGTCACCGTGGTGCCTTTGTTTCTGGGCGCAGGTGGGCATGTTCGCAAGGATCTGCCACGCCTGATGATCGAGATGGCCGAGCATCACCCTCAGGTTCAATGGCGTCTGAGCGCCGCAGTGGGCGAGACCGACATCCTGATCCAGGCGCTGTCGGAGGCTGCCTGGTCTTTGGCTCACCCTGCCTGAACCACCATGAACCTGCACCAGTTCAAGTTCGTCCATGAGGCGGCCCGCCGCAACCTCAACCTGACGGAAACCGCCAAAGCTCTGCACACCTCGCAGCCGGGCATCTCCAAAGCCATTCTGGAGCTGGAGGAAGAACTGGGCGTTGACATCTTTGTGCGACACGGCAAGCGCCTCAAGCGGGTGACCGAACCGGGCCTGCAAGTGCTCAAGTCGATTGACCTGATCCTGCGTGAACTGGGCAACCTCAAACGCATTGGCGAGGAGTACGCCATGCAGGATGCGGGCACCCTGTCGATTGCAACCACGCACACGCAGGCGCGCTACGTGCTGCCTGAGCCTGTGGCAGCCTTGCGCAAGAAATACCCCAAGGTGTCGGTGAGCCTGCATCAGGGCACCCCTCAACAGGTGGCGCAAATGCTCCTCGACGAGGTGGCCGACATCGGGCTGGCGACCGAGTCCCTCAATGACTTTGCTGAATTGGTGACCCTGCCCTGCTATGAATGGCAGCACGTGGCTGTGATGCCGGCCAGCCATCCACTGGCTGTGGTGCCCCGCCTGACGCTGGAGCATCTGGCGAATGAGCCTTTGATTTCATATCACCCGTCCTTCACCGGACGTCGTCGCATCGACATGGCTTTTGCCCAGCGCGGGCTCAAGCCCAATGTGGTGCTGGATGCGATCGACGCGGATGTGATCAAAACCTACACCCGCCTGGGTCTGGGCATCGGGTTGGTGGCCGAGATGGCCGTGAAAGACGATCCCGCCATGAACATGCCGGGAAGTGAACTGGTGTCACGCCCGGTGGGCCACTTGTTTGGACCGAACGTGGCGCGTCTGGCGTTCAAACGAGGTGCCTACATGCGCCAATTTGTGCTGGCGTTTGCCGAATTGCTCTCGGACCGCCTGAGCCGCGCCTTGATCATGCAGGCGATTTCAACACCGCCGGGACAGAACAACAGCGTCGATTACGGTTTGTGATTCGCCTCGACTTCGACATCAACGGCTGACAAACCAGGCAAGTCGATGTGTTCGACGTCGTGTTCACTGACGGTGGCCTTGCTCACCACGGTCACGTCACCATAAGAAGACTGCGCTTTGGAGGTGTCAGCCGGCAAGTCGTCGAGTTGCAGGTCGAGGCTGACGGCGGGTTGCGCCTCACGCATGGCTTTGACCGGACGGGTGGCCATCAAGGGTTCGACGGCATCGCCATGCTCGATGGCATCAAACGGTGCAGGAACAGCAGGCCTGACGGGCTCCGAAGCGAGCAGATCAACACGGGACCGGTCTGCGACTTCGCGCTCGGACAGATCACGGGCGACGGCGTAGAGAAACAGCAGTTCGCGGTAGGCCGGCAAATCAAAAGTATCGGCTTCGCTTTCAGGGCGGGTCAGGGATTTCTCCAGCACCTCCATGGCCTTGCTTGGCAGTGCCCACAGGGCCTGCAGGCGATCCATCACACCAGGGTAGTCGGTCAGTTGGTGACCGTGCTGAAGATCGGCTTCCCACGCGGGGGCATGGCCGTTGAATCGCTCGTTGAAGGCAGCCTGCACGCGTTCGTAGTCTGAGTGCTTGCCCAGGCGCTGGTAGATTTCAAGCAGTTTCAGGAAGGGCAAAGGGCTGGCTGAAACCGATTGAACGTGCGATTCAAGCAGGTCGATGGCGGCATCGTCCTGGCCCAACACAACGAAGAATTCGGCCTGCTGTTCAAGGTCGATCAGTTCTTCGACCGAGACCTCGCGCATGGCATCGGCAACGGGTTGACGCAGCGACGATACGGGTGCGACAGGCGATGCAGCTTTGCGGGGGGCAGCAACAGGCGCTGCAGCCACTTGCGGAGATGCGACTGGGGTGGTTTCGTCTGCGGTGCGGGATGCTGTCGGGGTTGGTTCAGCCACAGTCTGTGCGGCGGCGGCGACAGCAGCGGCAGATGCGGCTGCCGCCTGTGCAGAGGCTGCCTCAATGGCCTGTGCGTGCTCGGGCGCAGGTTCGAGCATCTGCGATTGCCACCACTCTGCCTCGGCCTGCTGGCGGCGACGCAGCTTGAGGAACAAGGCCACACACAGAAGCAACCCGGACAGCGCCAAACCACCGACCACGTAGAGCAACCACGGACGCTGTGCCTGTGCGACCGGTCGCTGAGCAAGCGGAGCGGAAGCAACAGCTTCAGCCACAACAGGCTGCGAGGCCTGCGAGCCCTGCGCCTGTATTTGCGCCAGCATGCGCTCCTGAGCGAGCAGCTTCTGGCGGTCGCGAGCGATGTCTTCGGGCGACAGGTTCATGGCCTGCCACAGCGCTGCGGCAGCAGCCCGGCGTTGCTGCAGTTCGGGTGAATCGACTTCAGCCTGGGCCGATGCCAGCGTGCTCAGAGAGCCGGTCATGCGCAGATCAGGTTGCGCGGCAGCATCGGTCTGAATGGGATCAAGAACGAGTCGCCCCACAACCGGCGCAACCGCCTTGGGCGTCAAGACCAGGCTGGTGCGAGATGCGGTTGCTTCGTCAGCCTTGGTGACCTGGCGCACCGACGATGCCTGAGCACCCACGCGGCTGGCGTTGTTTGCAACACGGGCACTGCGGCGCTCGGTGCGGCGTGCGGGACGGTCGCCAGCGCGCGCAGAGGAAGACGGGGTGACGGCTTGTGAGGTGGTGACAACACGCGACGGCACGCCCCTGACCACGGTGCCCGACGTTGCGCCTGGGGTGTCGCTGTGGACGACAGCCGGAGTCGTGCTGAGTGACATCGACAATCCGGGTGGATCGGCGAGCACCACAAACTGTCGGTTGATGTTGATCTGGCAGCCAATGGTCAGCTGATAGGTGACGATGGGCTCGTTGATGGGTGAGGTGGTGCGAATCTGCACCGAGGTGTCACGGCCGTTGTCGGCCACCAGAGACACTTGCACCTGAGACGGCGACAGCCTGGCTTCACCGTCATGCACCGAAACCGTGATGCATTCGGGCGCGAGGGCTTGAGCCGCGTCGAGACGCAGCGGCACACTGACCCGCAGAGGTTCGCCTAGAACGGCGCGACTGACTGGACGTCCGAAGCCCATGCCATAGGTGGTCCCGGACGCCAAAGCGAGCGTTGCACCAGCAAGTGCTGCGGCCGATACCCGCTTCAAGTTATTCATCTCGGTGCATCATGAGGCCAAGGATTTCACTCTAGCATGACATCTCGTGACACTCATCACGGTAAGTCCCTGAAGTGGGGCGCTGCCCACACTTGAACCTGCGGGGGAAATACCCCAATGACGGCATATTGATCACACCCATGAGCACTGAACTTCAAACCAAACGCCACGGCGATACGCTGGTCATGACCCTGTCCGGCCCGGCCACGCGCAATGCCCTGTCGCCCCAGGTGTATGCCGCCGGCGTCGAAACCCTCAACATGGCCGAATCGAACCCGGAGGTGCGAGCGGTGGTGATCACGGGTGCGGGCGGACACTTTTGCGGCGGTGGAGATTTGCAACGACTGGCACATAACCGGGCTCACGATCTGAGCGCCCAAGCCGACAGCATGGACGCATTCCACCAATGGATGGAAGCGTTGCGCTGCTTTCCGAAGCCGGTGATTGCGGCTGTGGAGGGTGTGGCAGCAGGTGGAGGCGTGTCAGTGGCGCTGGCCTGCGACCTGATCGTGGCAGGTGAGAACAGTCGATTCTTGATGGCGTACAGCAAAGTGGCGCTGTCGCCCGATGGTGGGGCAAGCTGGCACCTCACGCGCGCCCTGGGCCGCAGTCGCGCGCTGGCGCTGCTGTGGTTGGGTGACACGCAAACCGCGCAGCAGTGGGCGCAATGCGGTCTGGTGCATCAGGTGGTCGCAGCAGGAACGGTGCTGGAGGAAGCGCTCAAGCTTGCAGCGCGTCTGAGCGAAGTGGCCCCGGAGGTGCTGGCCAGCATCAAGGAACTGGTCAACGATGCGCAGCAGCCTTTGCGCCCGCACCTCGACCAGGAAAAGCACCATTTCCTGATCAACCTCAGCAAGCCTGCGGCCGGTCAGGCTCTGGAGGTGTTTCTGGGTGGACGGCAGCGCAATGGCTGAGTCAAATCAGGCCACCAGGCGGGCCACCACCTTCAGGCGCGCGGCCAACTGTACGAACATGGCACTGACAAGCTTGAGTTGCGCGTTGGCCAGTGGCTGACCCGCCATGCGCGCTGTCAGGATGCCGCGATTGAGGGTGATCACCAGCACCAGCGAGTCGGACCACCAGGAGGTGGCCGCTTCTTCGAGGGCTTGAACGGTGTCGGCATCAAGCCAGTGTGTGCTGACCGCATCGGCGTTGCAGAACAGGGCGAAGCGTCGGGAGACGACCATGTTGCCTGGCAAATGCACTTCCGGATGCATGGCCAGCCAGCGCATTTCATCAGGCAGGGTGTTGTCGATCTGCGTCTGCATGGCGTTGGTGAAACGACTGAAGACGTCTGATTCGAATGTTTGTGCCAGCACCTTGGAGAGAAAAATCAGTTGCACGTCGCCAGGGATGCCGGTGTCGCAACGGAAACGCAGTTCTTTGCCAATGATGTAAGGGCGCTGAGAGTTGCCCCATTCGATGCGCCAGCCATCGGCCGCTTCGACCACATGCCCCGCGCCAAACCTTTCCTTGACATGCTTGAAGGTATGCCCCTCGGTCTTGGCCCACGCCAGCAACACACGGGCGTCTTCGGATTCGACGTGATCGGGATCGATCAAACGCTTGAGGGCATCAAACATGAGTGGCAGATCCTGAAGTCGTAGAAGGGATCTGGTCTGAGGAGGATGTCTGATGACATCTCAGAGACCGCTGCGGTGAGTGTAATTGACAGGATGGTAAACGAACGCATCATGCCAGCACCCGATACCGGGGCGCATCATTGGTGGTCGTGCGTGCGGCGTCCACTCAAACTGGCAATCAGGGACGCATTGATGCCATCGAAGGTGAGCACGACACCGCCACGCCTTGCTGCGAACTCCTGCGCAGCTTCACGCGAGGCGAAGGCTGGCAGGTTGCCAGCGCGCATCGGGCCTTTGGCAGACGATCCGTGCACGTAGAAGGCCGTGCGAGCGTCGATCCAGCGCGACTTTTGAGCCGTGCCGTCCGGACTGACCGATGGCTTGCCAGCATCGGTGACGTACTGCGCCACGATCTGCTGCGGCTTGCGTCCTGGGCCATAGCGTGCGATGTCTTGCAGGTACATGAACAGACTGAGTGGTGAATCAAAGAAGTGGGCATCGCCATCTTCAAAAATGATCTGGGCAGCCCAATCGAGCGAGCGCGCCGGGAACATGCCGCACACCGGGCAGCGCGCATCAGGCGGCACAGGGCGAGCCTCCGTTGGCCCCAGACCCGAGGCAGGATCGTAAGGCGTTGGGGGGGCAACCACGCAAAGGTCTGCATCCAGGGCGACGTCCTGGGGCGGCATCACAGAGCTGAGAACACCCATGCGCCAGAGTGCGGCGATGGCAATTCCTGCCACAACGGCGAGAGATGCCACCAGCCACAGGCGTGAGCGCAGCGTTCTGCGGCGGGGGTCGTGTGACTGGGTGGTCGGCATGATGGGTTACAGCAGGAGACAGGGGCAGGCGTGCCAGGCTTACATGCGGGTGTCGTGCAGGGCGCCGCCGCTGAGGTCCACCATGTCCGCCTTGATGTCGGTGAAGCGCAGAACCTTGCCGCCGTACTCGGTGGCAAAGCGGCTGGCGTCGGCCTCCTTGGCAAAGCTGGCGATGGTGGGTCCCATGGAGCCGTGGCGTTTGCTGCCCAGCACATAGATGGCGGTCTTGGCATCGATCCAGTGCCCTTGTGGCTTGTCCCAGTCGGTGGCCCCCATGTCCTGCACGTAGACGGCGCGCACAGCACGCACCTGTTCACCGGCCAACAGGGTGTTGAACAGCTCGACGGTGTCGCAGAAGAAACTGGGTTGGGCCTGCCCGGCAAAGTGGACCTGCGCCTTGGGACCAGGGTAGTCGGCCAGCAACATGCCGTCGAGCTCGCAGCTGGTGGCGCGGTCGATCTCGACGGGTGCCAGCGACTGGGTTTCAGCAGCCTGATCCCCGCAGCCGGTCAGCCCGCCCACGGCGCTCAGGGCCGCCAGGGCAGCCAAGCCCAGCACCCGCCGGCGATCCGGGCAGGCGTGAGACGGGGCCGCGTCGCGAGCGCGGCCGCGGCAGGAACAGCGGTACATCATGGTTTGAATCTCCAATTGGCCAGAATGAGGGGGACGGCGATCCAGAGCAGCATCACACCGCCCATGATGGCGGGACTGCCGAGCGATGTCGGGACGACACTGGCCAAGCCGTAGAGGGTGCGCACGTCTTCGAGCGAGAACACATTCAGGATCCGGAACACATCGGCCGGATTGAGCAGCAGCAGCCAGGCAAAGGCGTCGCCGGCAAACTGCCCCCCGGTGGCCACCAGCAGGCCCAGCACCAGCAAATCGAACACCAGCACAAAGAAGAACCAGGTGGCGATGGCCAGGCCCG
>JAGOKC010000158.1 GCA_017994835.1 Aquabacterium sp.
GCTTCGAAGCCGCACTCGTAGGGGGAGTTCTTGGCTGCGTCAGGGCGACGCGGGCCGAGCAAAAAGCCCAGCAACTGGGGGGCGACACCAACGCCGACGCCAACCAGGATAAAAAGGATGACCGGCAGGTATTGCTCAATGTTCATCATGATGTGGGGCCTCAGATGGAACAAATTGTGTGATTGGACCACACAGACAAAAGAAAAGCGCGCCAGGCTTGAAGGCAATCAGGCATGACCCTGACCGACATCAACCACAGCGCGCCCACTGGAGCGTTTCGCACCCCGGACACCAGCTCTTGAAAGCAGGTGGGCCGTCAACTGACCAGCTTGGAAGAAGCAACCGATGCTGATCATGGTGTGGTGCAAAGACTCGTTTAGAAATCTTATGGTGCCGACGGCGAGACTCGAACTCGCACAGCTTTCGCCACTACCCCCTCAAGATAGCGTGTCTACCAATTTCACCACGTCGGCCGTTGAACCTTTTGGGTTCGCTCGTTGTCAGCTTCGGTTTGCTTGAGGCTTGCTCACCGAAGACTCACATTCTAAACTGAAAAATCAGCTTCTTGAAGCCATGCTCTTCAAAGAGAGCATGAGATTCGTCACTTGGTCGGGATCAGCGCAGCACCCGACGCCGGGGCCGATGGCACCGAGGCAGTTGCCGCAGGAGCCGAAGCCGTCTGCTCAAGAATGCTGGCACCTTCAGAGGCTGTGCCACGCAGGTTGCCAAAGTACGCCAGAGCCAGCGTGGTCACGAAAAAGATCGTGGCCGCTACCGCCGTCGAGCGTGAGAGAAAGTTGGCGCTGCCGGTGGCACCAAACAGGCTGCCAGAAGCACCCGTTCCGAAGGAGGCACCCATGTCGGCACCCTTGCCGTGCTGAACCAGCACCAGGCCAATCATGGCCAGGGCCGAGATCACCTGCAGCATCAACACCACGGTCATCAACGTTTGTTGCATGAAAGAAACTCCTGAATCAGTCTTGTCGCGCCAGCGGGTCAGGCTGCGCGAGCGATGGCGGCAAAGTCGGCCGCCTTGAGAGCGGCACCACCAATGAGGCCACCGTTGATGTCGGGCTGCGAGAACAGCTCGACCGCGTTATCGGGCTTGACGCTGCCACCGTACAGCAGCGGGATGTCCGCTGCCTTGGCTGTGGCCTTGGCCAGCTGCGCACGCAAACTGGCGTGCACGGCTTGAGCCTGAGCGGGCGATGCCGTCTTGCCGGTGCCGATGGCCCAGACAGGCTCATAGGCCACGACCACACGAGCGATGTCGTCACCCAAGGTGTCGATGACGGCCTGCAGCTGACGACCCACGACCGATTCGGTCTGGTTCGCCTCGCGCTCGGCCAGCGTTTCGCCGACACACACGATGGGCACCAGACCGTGTGACAGCGCCGCCTTGGCCTTGTCGGCGACCAGTTGATCGCCTTCAGCGTGGTAGCTGCGACGCTCGGAGTGGCCCACGATGGCATACGTGGCACCGAACTCGCGGATCATGGGACCCGCGACTTCACCGGTGTATGCACCTTGGGTCTGTGCCGAGATGTCTTGTGTACCGACAGCGATGGTGCTGCCCTGCAGGGCAGCGGCCACATCCGCCAGGAACACGAAGGGTGGGCACACGGCCACGTCAGCCCTGGGCGCTGTGGCGGCCAGATCGGCCGCCAGAAGACCCTGAATCAGCTCTGTGTTGAAGGCACGGCTACCGTGCATCTTCCAGTTGCCAACGACCAGTTTCTTCATGACGCTCACTGCTGCTGTGGTTGCTGGTCCTGAGCGGCACCGCCCTCGCCTTGCTCGGCGGGTTGTTGCTCGGCACGGGGTGCACGGTCAGCGCGATCGCCACGGGGGGCGCGATCACCACGATCACCACGATCACCGCGGTCGCCGCGATCACCACGGGGGCCACGGTCGCCACGCGAGCCACGGTCACCGCGGTCGCTACGCTCTTCGCGCTCGGGCATGCCTTCCGGACGCTCCATCAGCGCCTTCATGGACAGCTTGACGCGGCCCTTTTCGTCGGTCTCCAGCACCTTGACCTTGACGATCTGGCCTTCGGTCAGGTAGTCGGAGACGTTCTCGACGCGCTCGTGGGCGATCTGGCTGATGTGCAGGAGGCCGTCCTTGCCGGGCAGCAGGTTGACCAAGGCACCGAAGTCGAACAGCTTGGTGACGGCACCTTCGTAGGTCTTGCCGATTTCAACTTCGGCGGTGATCTCGTTGATGCGCTTGATGGCGAACTCGGCCTTTTCAGCGTCAGTCGAAGCGATGGTGATGACACCTTCTTCGCCGATGTTGATCTGGCAACCGGTCTCTTCGCACAGACCACGGATGGTCGCGCCGCCCTTGCCGATCACGTCACGGATTTTCTCGGGGTTGATCTTGAGGGTGTACAGGCGAGGCGCAAATTCCGAGACTTCGGTGTTGGCACCAGCCATGGCTTCGGTCATCTTGCCCAGGATGTGCAGACGGGCTTCCTTGGCCTGAGCCAGTGCCACCTGCATGATTTCCTTGGTGATGCCCTGGATCTTGATGTCCATCTGCAGGGCGGTGATGCCGCCGGTGGTGCCGGCCACCTTGAAGTCCATGTCGCCCAGGTGATCTTCGTCACCCAGGATGTCGGTCAGCACGGC
>JAGOKC010000082.1 GCA_017994835.1 Aquabacterium sp.
CTCCCACGTGAACTCGGGCTCGTCGCGGCCGAAGTGACCGTAGGCGGCCGTCTTTTGATAGATCGGGCGCAGCAGGTCCAGCATCTGGATGATGCCCTTGGGGCGCAGGTCAAAGTGAGCATTCACCAACTTGCTGATTTGCTCGTCTGACACCACGCCGGTGCCGAAGGTGTTGACCGTCACGTTCATCGGGCGGGCCACGCCAATCGCGTAGGCCACCTGCACCTGGCACTGCTTGGCCAGGCCGGCGGCCACCACGTTCTTGGCCACATAGCGGGCGGCGTAGGCGGCCGAGCGGTCCACCTTGGTGGGGTCCTTGCCCGAGAAGGCACCACCGCCGTGTGGGCAGGCACCGCCGTAGGTATCGACGATGATCTTGCGGCCAGTCAAGCCACAGTCACCCTGCGGGCCACCGATGACAAAACGGCCGGTCGGGTTGATCAGGTACTTGGTCTCGCTGGTGAGCCATTCCTTCGGCAGCACCGGCTTGATGATCTCTTCGCGCACCGCCTCATAGAAGCTGTCCTTCATCTTGGTGGCGGTTTCCGACTGGTCGGGGCTGTGCTGGGTGGACAGCACCACGGTGTCGATGCCCACTGGCTTGCCGTCGACATAGCGCAGCGTGATCTGACCCTTGGCGTCCGGGCGCAGGAAGGGCAGACGGCCGTCCTTGCGCAACTGGGCCTGACGCTCGACCAAGCGGTGCGCGTAGTAGATGGCCGCCGGCATCAACTCGGGCGTCTCGTCGCAGGCGTAGCCAAACATCAGACCCTGGTCGCCCGCGCCGATGTTGAGGTAGTCGTCGCTGGCGCGGTCCACGCCCTGGGCGATGTCGTTGGACTGCTTGTCGTAGGCGACCAGCACGGCGCAACCCTTGTAGTCGATGCCGTACTCGGTGTTGTCGTAGCCGATGCGCTTGATGGTGTCGCGCGCGACCTGGATGTAATCGACGTTGGCCTGGGTCGTGATTTCACCGGCCAGCACGACCAGACCGGTGTTGGTCAGGGTCTCAGCCGCCACGCGGGAGAGGGGGTCCTGCGCCAGGATGGCGTCGAGGATGGCGTCGGAAATCTGGTCAGCCACCTTGTCGGGATGGCCTTCAGAGACGGACTCGGAAGTGAAGAGGTAATCGTTTGACACGCTGTGGGCTCCATTGCTGAAAACATAGACCTCGGCGTCGCCAAGGCTGTGAGCATGGAAAAGGTGCACAGCGGCGAACGCTTTAGCGGAATTTGTGAATCGCCCCGCAAGTTGTCCTGTTAACTCGGCGATCTGGTTAGTGTAGCCAAACTCGCCAGCGCGTGCAGCGCCGGATCTGCGAAGATCAGGGTTTTGTGTTCTGGCTCAAGCTCCATTTCATGGCTCGCCTGTTTTTCATGCTCTCACGCTGGCCCCTGGCCGTGCTGCACCCCCTGGGCAGCCTGCTGGGCTGGCTGGCCTATCTGCTGTCACCCTCATACCGCCAGCGCCTGAACGCCCACACCCGCCGCGCGGGTATGAACCTGTGGCAGCGCTGGCAGGCCGTGGCCCACGCGGGCAAGATGGTCAGCGAATCGCCCCGCCTGTGGGGTCGCCCGCGCGATCTGCCACTGGGCGACAGCGTGCGCTGGGTGCGCCCCGAGGCGGTGGACGCCGCCCTGGCCGAAGGCCGTGGCCTGATGCTGCTCACGCCGCACCTAGGCTGCTTCGAGATCACGGCGCAGGCCTATGCAGAGCGCTATGGTGCCCATAAACCCGTCACCGCCTTGTACCGCCCGGCCAAGCAGGCCTGGCTGGCCGAGTTGATGAAAAACGCCCGCAACCGCCCCGGCATGCTGACCAGCCCGGCCACCTTGTCGGGCGTGCGCCACATGCTGCGCGCCCTCAAGAAAGGCGACACCGTGGGCCTGCTGCCCGATCAGGTGCCGCCCGAAGGCATGGGGGTATGGGCCCCGTTCTTTGGTCAGTCCGCCTACACCATGACGATGGCCGCCAAGCTGGTGGCCCAGACCGGCTGCGCCGTGATCCTGCTGCGCGGTGAACGCCTGGGCATGCTGGCACGCTGGCGACAGGGTTGCGACTTCATCGTGCACGCCGATCGCGTCGCCCCTGATGCGGAACAAATCCTGGCCTCCGGCGATGCCGCACAATCGGCCGCCACCGTGAACCGGCTGATGGAAGAGATGATCATGCAAGCACCCGAGCAGTACCTGTGGGGCTACAACCGCTACAAAGGCCCCCGCGCCGAGATCCTGACCTCGGCCAGCGGCGGCGAGGGCCAGCCATGAAAGAGGTGGGCCTGCGTCTGGCGCTGGGCCTGCTGTGGCTGCTGCACTGGCTGCCCCTGCCCTGGCTGGCGGCGCTGGCGCGTGGTCTGGGCAGGCTGCTCTACCGGGTGGCCGGCTCGCGCCGCAAGGTCGGTCTGCGCAACCTCGAACTGTGCTTCCCGGACATGCCAGCGTCTGAGCGCGAAACCCTCTTGAAACAACACTTCCAGTGGTTGACGCAAAGCCTGCTCGACCGCGCCGTGCTGTGGTGGGCCTCTGCCGAACGCATCCGCAGCCTCATCCAGGTCGAAGGGGACATCGAACTGGCCGAACGGGTCTATCAAACCGAAAGACGCGCCACCATGTGGTTGTGCCCGCACTTTGTCGGCCTGGATGTTGCCGGGATTGCCATCTTGCTGTGCCAGTCGCGCCCCGGAGCCTCCATCTACCAGGCGCAAAGCCATCCCCTGATGGACAAGCTCATGAAGCGCGGCCGCCTGCGCTTTGGCGATGCCCAGATCTTCCCGCGCAGCGATTCCGTCAAACCGCTGCTGCGCGCCATCAAGGAAGGGCGGGGATTTTTCAACTTGCCCGACATGGATTTTGGTCGCAAGGATGCTGCTTTCGTGCCCTTTTTCGGCGTGCAAGCCGCCACCCTGCTGGCCCCGTCGCGCATGGCGCGCATGCTCAACATGGCCGTGCAACCCGTGATCACCGAACTGCTGCCTGGCGGGCGCGGCTGGCGCGTGCGCTTCCTGCCTGCCCTGGCTGACTTCCCCACCGCCGATGCCGAGGCCGATGCCGCGCACATGAACCAATTCATCGAGCGCGAGATTCTCAAGCAACCTGCCCAGTACCTGTGGGTTCACCGGCGCTTCAAGACACGCCCTGCGGGTGAGAAGCGGTTTTACTGACGACAACGCGCAACGCGTGGACCACGGCATACTGCCCTGATGTTTCGACGCCCCTGGCTTGTGATCTGTGCCGTGCTCGGTGCCTGCGTGATGCTGCTCGCGGCTGCCGCGCTGTGGACGCTCACGCAAGCGCTGCAGCCGCAGCCCCTGGCGGCCCCCGGCACCCCCATCGCCATCAGCGACCTGAACGCCGCACGTCGGCTCATCAACCGCGACGTGCTGCGCAAGGCTTTTCATGGCGAGCCCTTGACCCTGTCGCTGACCGGTGCTCAAGCACGTGCCCTTGCCCAGGACATGAGTGCACGGGTGTTGCACGCCCCTGCCACCTTGACGCTCTCCGCGCGACACGCCGACATCACCCTGAGCCTGCCCGTCCGGCAAACGCCCCTGCGCGCGCTGCACCCCCTGGGGAACTGGTTGAATGTGCACGCCAGAATCCGCGCCGCCCCCAGTGGCCCGCCGGTTCTGACAGCGGTACAGGTGGGCGAACTGTCGGTGCCACCTGCACTGGCCTTGTGGGTGGGTCAGCGCATCGCGCGTGCGCAAGGCCTACACGAACTCACCGCACTGGCCCTGGCCGCCATCGAAACGGTGCAACTGAGCCCGACGCGTGTGTCTGCCACCCTGCGCTGGCGACCCGAATTGCGCGCCCAGGCCTCGGCCCTGCTGGTCCCACCCGACATGCTCGAAGCGCTGTCGCGTTACCACCACCAGCTGGCGCACCTGCTCAACCACCCCCCGGCACCCGAATCACGTCACGACCAGCCCCGCTGGGACCGCCCCCTTCATCAACTGCTGCCCGCGTTGATGGCCACCGCGCAGCAACGCAGCCTGGCCCACGCCTTCACCGCATCCGCCCCCCGACTGGAAGACGATGCCGCCCGCGAAAACCGCGCCGTGCTGCTGGTGCTGGGCCTGTACGTCAACCGCGTCTCGCTGGCCACCCTGGTGCCAGCCGCGCGCAACTGGCCCGCCCTGCCAGCCCGCCCCCTCACGCTGCAAGGTCGCGAAGATCTGGCGCAGCACTACCTCACCTCGGCCGCCCTCGCCACCGACCTCGGTGGCCGCCTCTCCGACCTGATCGGCATGTACAAGGAACTGCTCGATGCCGCGCCCCAGGGCCAGGGCAGCGGCTTCAGCTTCAACGACCTCGCTGCCGACAAGGCGGGCGTGCGCCTGGGGCGCATCGCCGTGCACGACCCGCTTGAGCTGCAGAGCCGTCTGAGCCAGGCCCAGTCCGACACCGACCTGCTCCCCGATGTGCGCGACCTGCCCGAATTCCTCACCGCCGCTCAACTGCAACAGCGCTATGGCGGCATCGACACCCCTGCCTACCGGGCCTTGATGGACAACATCGACCACCGCATTGCGCAAACCCCGGCCCTGCGCTGACCCGCGCGACGTGGGCGGCTTCATAATCACCCACATGAAGCTGCCCTTCACCAAAATGCACGGCGCCGGCAACGACTTTGTCGTGCTCGACGCCACCCACGCTCCCCTGGCCCTGAGCCCGGCGCAATACCGCTTCCTGGCCGACCGCCGCTTCGGCATCGGTGCCGACCAGATCCTGATCGTCGAACCCGGCGATCCGGCCGGTGGCACCGACTTCACCTACCGGATCATGAATGCCGACGGCGGCGAGGTCGAGCAATGCGGCAACGGCGCGCGCTGCTTTGCCCGCTACGTTCACGACAAGGGGCTGACCACCCGGACCACGATACGGGTCCAGACCATGAAGACGGTGATCGAGCCCCGCCTGCAAACCGACGGACGCGTCACCGTGGACATGGGTGCCCCCTTCCTGGTCCCGGCCGAAGTCCCTTTTGACACCACCAACCTGAGCCCCCGCCTGCTCAACGGCTGCGAGCTCTGGCCCGTGGCCCTGGCCAACCACCCGGTCGAACTGGCCGTCGTCTCGATGGGCAACCCGCATGCCGTGATGCGCGTGGACAGCGTCGCCCACGCCCCGGTGGACGAACTGGGTCCGCAGATCGAGAGCCATTCGCGCTTTCCGCGCCGCGTCAACGCCGGCTTCATGGAAATCGTCAACCGCAACCACATCCGCCTGCGCGTGTACGAGCGCGGCACCGGCGAGACCCTGGCCTGTGGCTCGGGGGCCTGCGCCGCCGTGGTCGCCGGCATCCGGCTGGGCTGGCTGGACGACAGCGTGGACGTGGACATGCCCGGCGGCCGCCTGACCATCCGCTGGGCCGGCCCCGGCACCCCGGTGTTGATGACCGGCCCCGCCGTCACCGTGTTTGACGGCACCATCGACGTTCCCGAACTCTGAGCATCCCTGACATGACCTTGCAAGGCATCACCGAAGACGAGATTGCCAACTACCTCGTCCACACCCCGGCTTTTTTCGAGCGCAACGCCAACCTGCTGTCCAGCATCCAGCTCACCAGCCCGCATGGTCAGCGCGCCGTGTCGCTGCAAGAGCGCCAGATGGAGATGCTGCGTGACAAGATCCGGGGCCTGGAAAAGCGCATCATGGAAATGATCCGCCACAGCCAGGACAACGAAGCCATCGCCGACCGGCTGCAGCGCTGGGTGCGCACCGTGCTGCTCGCGCACGACAATGCCACCCTGCCCGATGTCATGCTCGGCAGCTTGCGCGACCTCTTCCTGATCCCGCAGGCAGGTGTGCGCCTGTGGGGCACCGAGGCCCACCCCTTGCGCGCCGACCTGAGCACGCTGGCCTGCGCCCAGGCCATCAGTGACGACGCACGCAGCTTTGCCGCCAGCCTGAACCAGCCCTACTGCGGCCTCAATGCCGGGTTTGAAGCGGGCAAATGGCTGGACGACAGCGCCAGCATCACCTCGGTGGCGCTGATCCCGCTGCACCACGAGGGTGCCTGCTTCGGCATGCTGGTGCTCGGCTCGCCCGACGCCACCCGTTACAGCGCCGACATGGGAGTGGACTTCCTCACCCAGGTGGGCGACGTGGCCAGCGCCGCCCTGGCACGCCTGCTCACCTGACACCGCACCCACCGTGGCAGGCCGATCCCCCCCGGACCCGACCTTGCCCGCTGCCGCACCGGCAGCGCCGCCAGACGCGCTGCTGGTGCGCCACCTCGACCATCTGCGCGTCCAACGCCGATTGGCCGAACGCACCCTGTCCATGTATGGCGAGGCCTTCCGCCGTCTGAGCGCCTTTTGTCACCACGAAGGACTGGGCCTCACCGCCGTGCGCACCCACCACGTGCGCGGCTGGACTGCCCGTCTGCACGCCCAGGGCCTTGGACCGCGCAGCATCGCCATCACCCTGGCAGCCTGGCGCGGCCTGTACAAGTGGCTGGGCCGAGAGGGGCTGGCACCCTTGAACCCGGTCGAGGGCATCAAGCCGCCCAAGGCACCCAAGCCCCTGCCCAAAGCCCTGCCGGTGGACCAGGCCGTGGCCCTGGCCACGCACCAGCCCGACGATCCGGGCGAGCGCGCCGCCTCGCCTGCCGCCGCCACACGGGCCAGTCGCGAAGCCCCCTGGTTGCACGCACGCGACCACGCCATGATCGAACTGCTCTACAGCAGCGGCCTGCGCAGTGCCGAATTGCTGGGCCTGAACGCGCACGCCAGCCCCGGCGCAGCCGGCTGGGTGGACCTCGATGCCGGAGAAGCCCATGTGCTGGGCAAAGGCAGCAAACGCCGCAGCGTGCCCATCGGCCGCGCCGCCTTGATCGCCCTGCGTCACTGGCTGACCCTGCGCGACACCCTCACCCCGCCCCAAGACGCTGCACTCTTTCTCAGTCGCCTCGGCACCCGCCTGACCCCGATGCAATTGCGCAACCGACTCAAACAACTCGCACAACAGGCCGGACTGCCCACCCATGTGCACCCCCACATGCTGCGCCACAGCTTTGCCAGCCACCTGCTGCAGTCCAGCGGCGACCTGCGCGCCGTCCAGGAACTGCTGGGGCATGCCCACATCAGCACCACCCAGGTGTACACCAAGCTCGACTTCCAGCACCTCGCTCAGGTGTATGACGCAGCCCATCCTCGCGCACGTCGCAAAAACTGATCCCCCTTTGGGGGGTGTCTTCGTGTTGACTATGGCCGTTAATGCACTTTAACGTCGTAAAAACGACAACAAGTTGCCCTCGCGTTCAACCTGTTACATCTGAAAACGGACATAATTCATTGTCAACTTTCGGAGCGCAGCGCGTCATGGCTACCAAGGCATCGAGCAAACCCAACTGGGACTTCCGTCGGGGCATGGCCACGGCCAGAGTCCTCACCCAGCTGGGACTGGATCGAGGGCTGTCACCTGACGCTCTGCTGCGGCACACCGACATCACACCGACCCAGCTCGACAGCACGCACGGTGAGCTCGAAGCACAGCAGGAAATCCAGCTGATCCGCAACCTCATGAGCGAGTTGCCTGGCATCGAAACCCTCGGCATCGAAGCGGGCACGCGCTACCACGTCACCACCTACGGCCTGTGGGGTTACGCCGTGCTGAGCAGCCCAACTCTGGGCAGCGCCTTCGGCATGGCGGCACGCATGCTCAATCAGACCTTCTCGTTGAGCACCAACGAAGTCGAGCAAGTGGGCGATCAGGTCATCATCAGCTACCAGGTCGAGCACCTGCCCCCCGACATCCGTCAGTTCGTGCTCGACCGCGACCGTGCTGCGGCCGTCACCTTGCAGCGCGAAATCCTCGGACAACCCATGACGTACCGCGCGGTGCTGATGCGCCGCCCCGAGCCCTCGCCCCAGATGGTCGAGGCCTACACCCAGCTGTTCGGCATCCGCCCCCTGTTCGATCAACCTCCTGACCGAGGTCTGTTCGATGCCGCGCTCATGCAGCAAGCGCTGCCGCAGGCCAACCTCCACACCAAGCGCCTGTGCGAAGACATGCTCAAGAAGCTGATTGATGCACGCAGTCAGCGCACCGGCGTGGCCGCCACCGTGCGCGATCGCCTGTTGCGCGACCCCGGGCACATCCCCGACATGGAGGCCATTGCGGCCGAAATGCGCATGACCTCGCGCACCCTGCGCCGCCACCTCAACACCGAAGGTGTCTCCTTCCGCTGCCTGCTTGAAGAGGTTCGCTCGGTTCTGACCGAGGAACTGATGGGCGGAGCCAACCTCACCCACGGCGAAATTGCCGAACGGCTCGGGTACGCCGACGTCACCACCTTCATCGAGGCCTTCCGCCGCTGGAAGGGCGTGCCGCCCAGCGAATATCGCCGGGCCTGCGGCCTGGTCAACCAGCACCCACGCCTGAGCCGACGCCGCTACATCCCCAGCTGAAGACCGTGGTCGTGGCCGGTCACCCGCGTGACCTGGCCGCAACGTCCAGACACAATGCCGCCCCGGACTCAGGGCATCTGCGCTTCACCACGGGGCGCGATACCTCTAGACTGGCGTCGCCGCCATCTTCCGAGAGTGACATGACCATCGACCCGCAATTGCGCGATCTCAACATCGACCTGCCAGCCTGCCCTGAAACCCTGGTCAAGCTATCTCTGCTGATGGCCGACGAGAACTGCGCCATCGACGCCCTGGCCACGCTGATCGAAGGCGACATGGCGCTGGCCTCGGCGGTGGTCCGCACGGTCAACTCCGCGCTGTTCGGTCTGCTCAAGCGGGTGGAAACGGTGCACGAAGCCGTGCGCTATCTGGGCATGGCGCAGGTGGCGGGCCTCACCTACGAAATCGGCCTGCGCGGTGCGTTCACCCCCAGCCCCTCGTTGCAAAGCATCTGGGACCGTGCCAGCGTGCGGGGTCTGGCGATGGGGCGCATTGCCCGCCAGCTCGATGTCGATCCGTGGCAGGCGCACACCGTGGGCTTGTTTGCAGAGAGTGGCCGCGCCGTCCTCTACGCCCACGACCGCGAGCGCTATGTCGCCCTGGAGCGCAAGGCCCTGGATGAAGCCCAGTTGTGTGCCAGTGAAATTGAAACCTTCGGCGTGAGCCACACCGCCCTCGGGGCGGCTCTGTGCCAATCCTGGGGTCTGTCACGCGAAGTCACCGACAGCGTGCGCGCCCGCACCCACACCCCCGGCGAATGGACCCAGGAGCGCCCAACGGTCCAGAAGCTGTTGGCCATCGGTCACACCGTCGATCTGCTGCTGCTCGACCCCATCACCACCGAGCAACCCGACGTGGTGTGGGCCATCATCGAACCCATCGCCCATCAGGTCGGCCTGCACTTCCAGGCCTTTCAGCTCGCCACCATGCGGGTGTGCGAGCGCCTCAATGTGTCGGAACGACACGGCTGACCTTCCTCGCGCCAAGGCTCAGACCGTCCTACAAACCGTTACACGCCCCCCCCCCATCCGATTGATTGACCTGCCGGATGGGTG